>CAYTGT010000117.1:0-5849 GCA_964437405.1 uncultured Alistipes sp. | reverse complement strand
TTACGAAGAACTTATCCTTAGGTGAACGACCTGTGTAAACACCTGTCATCACGTTTACTGCGCCCATCTCAGTTACAACGCCCTTGTCGAAACCAGTAAGGCCTTCCTTAGTCTCCTCGCGGAAAAGCTCATCGTAAGATGGATTGTAAACCACCTCAGTAGTACCGGTGATACCGTACTTTGTCAAATCAATTTTTGCCATAGTTTTAAAATATATTTGAATTAAACTTCTTCTCTTAATATCTGTTTGCTTGTGTTTGCTCGCCTAAAATAGGTTCTACTTTATCCTTAAGCCCCTTAAAGCCCCTATTTCAGCGCTACAAATTTAGTTAAACAATCCGAATTGTGAAAGCGTTAACACTAAAAAAAATCAAAAATTTCTGAATTTTCATAATTGACACCGTAAGGCGCAGTAAATCAGCGATATATCCAATGTTATTAAATTGTGAATTTTTTGCCATTAAACTATTCTTCGAGTCCTGTAACTTCCCATTTTTCACTCTTTTTCGCTGCTTGCATCATAGAGCGTGCCGAAATGGGTGGTAAGGGATAAATTTTTTCTAATAATAAATATTGTATATTGTTGTTTAGCACTTAACTTTTGGTTACTTTTGTCTCCGCATTTGTGGCTTTGCCGTTCAGATGTGATTTTGCTTAGATTTTTATGGCGGGACTCTATTTTCATACTCCTTTTTGTAAGCGCATTTGTGCTTATTGCGACTTCTTTCGCGTGGCTAATCTAAACCTTATGCCAGAGGTGTTGGAGGCTATGCATGCGGAGTTGGAGGAGCAACAATATTTTCTTAGCGATAGGAGTATCAAGACCATCTATTTCGGAGGAGGAACGCCATCGTTATACTCTCCTTTAGAGCTTCAAGGATTGATTGAGCATGCTTCACGTTGTTTCGATTTGTCTGAACTTGAGGAGGTTACGATTGAGGTGAATCCCGATGATGTGACTTCGGATTGGGCATTGCTGTTGGCTTCGACTCAAATTAATAGAGTCAGTCTTGGAGTGCAATCTTTTGACGATCGTGAGCTTCGTTTTATGAATCGCCGTCATAGCGCTACGGATGTTCTGTGTGCTATTGAGCGGCTGCGCAGAGTGGGGATTAAAAACATTACGATCGACCTTATTTTCGGCGTTGATGGCTTCAATGAAGCAGTGCTTGAAAAGAGTATCAATCGTGCGTTGAGGTTGGGTGTGCAACATATTTCGGCATACCATTTGACTATTGAGCCTGCTACGGCTTTTGGTAGGCGTAAGGCGCGTGGGGAGATGCAAGAAGTCCCCGAAGAGCAGAGCGAACGAGAGTTTGCATTGTTGCATGAGCGTCTGACGGCGGCAGGATATGAACATTACGAGGTGTCGAATTATGCGTTAGCTGGTTATCGTGCAAAACATAACTCCTCGTATTGGCACGGGGTGCAATATCTTGGCATTGGAGCGGGTGCTCATTCCTTCAATGGACGAGAACGTCATTACTCGGAGCAGAGCGTTTCGGAGTATATCTCGAAGCGTGAGTATGTGCGCGAGCAATTGACTGATATAGATCATTTTAATGAGTATGTGATGACCTCGCTTAGATGTGCTGAGGGGTTATCGTTGGCGCAAATCGGAGAGCGTTTTGGTGCGGCACAGATACGGCGTGTTGAGAAGTTGTCTCAGGGATGGATCAAGTCGGGCGATCTGCTGGCTGAAGGTGATTGTTTGAGGATTCCGCCTGAGAGATTTATGATCTCTGATGCGATAATTGAGACACTTTTTGAAGTGTAATTCCTAAAATTTATTAATTTATTGTTAAATTATTTTAAAAACAAACGGAAATCTTCTCTAAAATGCTGAGATATAAATATAAAGTGTTATCTTTGCGGCGTTTTTGAGCGAAATATGTATTGTAAGTAATCTATAGATAGAAATAATTAATACACAAGTTATGAAAAATAATAATCAGATGCCTGATCATCTTTTTGAGGTGAGTTGGGAGGTATGTAACAAGGTTGGTGGTATTCATACCGTGCTTGCTACCAAGGCCTTGACCGTTACCAAGAAGATGGGCGAAAGCTACATCGTTATTGGTCCAGATCTTATGCAGGAGCGCTCAAACCCAGAGTTTGAGGCTGATGATACATTGATGCCAGCATGGCGCGAGAGCCTCTATGAGGAGGGTATCCGCATCCGCATGGGTCGTTGGAATGTCGAGGGTAAGCCTATCGCAATTTTGATCGACTTCAAGTCGATGATCTCTCAGAAGGATGATGTTTTGAAGCATTTGTGGGAGGATTACCACGTTGACTCTATCTCAGGTCAGTGGGATTATATCGAGCCTGTACTTTTCGGATATGTTGCAGGTCAGGTGATCAAGTCTTATGTTGAGAATGTAGCTAAGTCAGCAGATAAGGTTGTAGCACACTTCCATGAGTGGATGACAGCTTCGGGTGGTTTGTACTTGCGCAAGTACTCTCCATACGTGGCAACTGTCTTCTCTACACACGCTACTGTAGCTGGTCGTTGCATCGCAGGCAATGGTCTTGCACTCTACTCAGACCTTCACAAGTTCAATGCCGATGATTTGGCACGCCGTTTCAATGTGACAGCAAAGCACTCGATCGAGAAGGCTGCTGCTATGTACCACGATGCTTTCCTTACAGTGAGCGATATCACTGCTAACGAGTGTAAGTATCTTTTGGGTCGTGAGGTTACTCACATCACTCCTAACGGTTTCGAGAACGATTTTGTTTGGAAGGGCGAGGAGTTCGATCAGAAACGTAAGGAGGCTCGCAAGGCTTTGATTGGTGTGGCTGAGGCATGCTTGGAGCACAAGTTTGCTAAGGAGCCTCTCATCATCGGTACAAGCGGTCGTTATGAGTACCGTAACAAGGGTCTCGATATCTTCATGGAGTCATTGAAGCGTTTGGCTACATATAACCTCGATCGCGAGATCTTGGCTTATGTGATGGTTCCTGCTGCTAATAACGGTGCGCGTGCTGACTTGGTTCGCCACTTGGCAGACAACACATCAGCTATCGATGGTTCTCAGTGGAAGTTCTCTACACACTATTTGGACAATCAGGAGTGGGATCCAATCTCACGTTCAATCAAGGGTAGCGTATTGGAGAGCGAGAACTCTAAGGTGAAGGTTGTCTTCGTTCCATCATACCTCAAGGGTGATGACGGTGTATTCAACAAGAGCTACTATGAGTTGCTTGCAGGTTTGGACTTCACTGTGTTCCCATCATACTATGAGCCATGGGGCTACACTCCGCTGGAGTCTATCGCATTCTCGGTTCCAACCGTTACATCTAACCTCTCAGGTTTCGGTGCATGGGCAACAAAGCTCTCATCGAAGTGGGGTGTTGAGGTTATCCGCCGTGAGGAGAATAACGATACATACACCGTACAGCAGATTGTAGATGCTACAATGCGTTATATGCAGCTTAATGAGCAGGAGGTGGTAGATATCCGCCGCTCAGCATTCGAGGTTTCGGAGCAGGCTTTGTGGGATAATTTCTTCAAGTATTACGAGGTAGCATACGCCGAGGCTATGGAGAACGCTGTGGCTCGTACTAATAGTGGCGTTGTGGTTGATGGCGGTAGCTATACCGAGCAGATCAACTTCGTACGTCAGCAGCTTACATCAAACAAGCCAGCTTGGCACCGTATGATGGTTGAGAAGCGTTTGCCATCACGTTTGAGCGCTTTGGAGACTATCTCTCGCAACCTCTGGTGGTGCTGGACTCAGTCTGCAAAGGATCTCTTCGAGTCTATCGACAGCGAGTTGTGGAATGCCGTAGATCGCAACCCAATCGCTCTTATCGACAAGCTTTCGTTGGAGCGCATCAACGAGTTGGAGAAGGATAAGAAGTTCCTCGCTCAGTTGGATGCAGTAGATGCTCAGCTCAAGGAGTATATGGCCGAGAAGCCAAGCGAGGATAGCGCAAAGGTTGCTTACTTCTCAATGGAGTACGGTTTGCACTCATCACTCAAGATCTACTCAGGAGGTTTGGGTATCTTGGCTGGAGACTATTTGAAGGAGGCTTCAGATAAGAACGTGCCTATGGCCGCAGTTGGTCTCTTGTATCGCTACGGTTACTTCACTCAGCAGCTCTCTGCTCAGGGTAGCCAGGTTGCGACATACGAGGCTCAGAACTTCTCTAAGTTGCCTATCTCGCCTGTTCGTGACGAGAATGGTAACTGGGTATCAATTCAGGTTGCTTTGCCAGGCCGTACATTGTCTGCACGTGTTTGGAAGTGCCAGGTAGGTCGTACAGATCTCTTCCTTTTGGATACAGATTATGAGGCAAACCGCGAGGAGGATCGTCAGATCACTTACTACCTCTATGGTGGTGATTGGGAGAACCGCTTGAAGCAGGAGCTCTTGCTCGGTGTCGGTGGTATCCGCGCTTTGGAGAAGATGGGTATCAAGCAGGAGGTTTACCACTGCAACGAGGGTCACGCAGCATTCATCGGTTTGGAGCGTTGCCGCAACTTGATCTCTAAGAAGCGTTTGTCATTCTCTGAGGCTATGGAGGTTGTGCGTTCATCGTCACTCTTTACAACTCACACTCCAGTGCCAGCAGGTCACGATGCCTTCCCAGAGTCAATGATTCGTCAGTATATGTCACACTACCCAGATGTATTGGGTATCACTTGGGAGCAGTTCATCAACTTGGGTAAGACTAACCCATCAGATCCTAACGAGCGCTTCTCAATGTCAGTATTGGCATGTAACCTTTCACAGGAGGTTAACGGTGTGAGCTGGTTGCACGGTGAGGTGTCTAAGGATATCTTGGGTAATATGTGGCCAGGTTACTTCAAGAATGAGTTGCACATCGGTTATGTAACAAATGGTGTTCACTTCCCAACTTGGGTAGCATCTAACCTTCGCCGTTTGTATGAGCGTTATTTCCCAGAGGGATTCAACAAGCATGTCTACGATATCCCAGAGTGGCAGGGCGTTCACCGTATCGATGATAAGGAGTTGTGGCAGGAGCGTATCGCATTGAAGGAGCGCTTGATCAACCACATCCGTAAGCGTTATAGCGATCCTAAGCAGGTACGTTGCGAGTCTCCACGTCAGATGGTACAGGTTGTTGAGCGTATCCGTCCTGATGTATTGACTATCGGTTTTGCTCGCCGCTTCGCAACATATAAGCGTGCTCACTTGCTCTTCACGAACTTGGAGCGTCTGTCAGCACTCGTTAATAATAAGGAGCGTCCTGTACAGTTTATCTTCGCTGGTAAGGCTCACCCACACGATAAGCCAGGTCAGGATTTGATCAAGCGTATCGTTGAGGTATCATCAATGCCAGAGTTCGTAGGTAAGATCGTCTTCTTGCAGAACTACGATATGGAGCTTGCACGCCGCATGGTTCAGGGTGTTGACGTATGGTTGAATACTCCTACACGTCCTTTGGAGGCTTCAGGTACATCAGGCGAGAAGTGTGTGATGAACGGTGTAATGCAGTTCTCAGTTCTCGATGGCTGGTGGGTAGAGGGCTACAAGGAGGGAGCAGGTTGGATGCTTCCTATGGAGCGCTCGTTCGCCGATCAGCGATTCCAGGATGAGTTGGATGCAGAGATGATCTACAACACAATCGAGGATCAGATTGTACCTTTATATTATGATGTAGCAGAGGATGGCGTTCCACACCGCTGGGTTGATGCAGTGAAAAAGTGCGTTGCAGACATCGCATCTAACTTCACAACAAACCGTATGCTCATCGATTATGAGGATCGTTTCTACAACAAGCTCAAGGTTCGCAAGGAGGATATGGTTGCAAACAACTACCGTATGGCTCGCGAGATGGCAGCTTGGAAGCGTAAGGTTTCAGCCGCTTGGGATGAT
>CAYTGT010000116.1:0-5870 GCA_964437405.1 uncultured Alistipes sp. | reverse complement strand
TCCAGCAGAGCCATAAGCGATCGATGATGGCAACCACAACGAGATCTTACCACCCTGACCGATGAGCTTCAAACCTTCGGACAGACCAGGAATAAACTTATCGACCATATTTCGCAACGTATCGACACGCTCGCCAACAGGATCAACCTCCTCGCCCGCCATATTTGTAGCACGATAGGTGATTGCCACCGAGTCGCGGAAATTTGAGGCAATCTTATTCATATCGCCCAACTCCTCAACCTTATAGGTCAAGCCACTTTTGGTACGCTCAATCTTATTATCCGAAGCAGCCAAGTCCTCCAAAAACTGCTCCTCATACTTGCGGACACGCTCATAAACATCGTAATTCTGATAAGCTAAGAAGTAGAATTTAGCATCCTCAAACGAGAGTTTCGATTCACTCTTGAGCATATCAGCAATTCCTGCCACGATCATATCGGGATTGAGCGTTGAGTCCATCTGCATAATGTTGTAGGCAATATTCATACCCACAACATAAGAGATCGAGTCGGTATCGTTGGCCAAAGCCTTGACCTTCTTACCGCCACCACTACATGCAAAGGTCAGCGCCATAGCAACGGCACACACTACCAATGACACAAATCTATCTCTTTTCATCTTGATCATCTTGACAAAAACTCTGACAAAAAGGGTGCAAAACACGCCTAACACCCCATTGCGACATAATTATTATGCCGAAATTATTTGGCAAAGATACTAAAATTTCAATTTTTACATATATTTGCTGTAGAAAATCAACAATTTTGCCGATGAAGATCCTAATTGACAACGCAATTCCCTACATCAAAGGAGTATTAGAGCCCTTTGCCGAAGTCGTCTACCTCGATGGAAAAGCCTTCAATCGCCATGAGGTTGCTACGGTAGATGTACTGATTATCCGTACACGCACGCGATGTAATGCCGAGCTGTTGGAGTTTTCGCAAGTGAAACTGATCGCAACGGCAACCATCGGATTTGACCACATAGATTTGGATTATTGCTCGGCGCATGGGATTAAAGTCACAACGGCTCAGGGATGCAATGCCGCTGGTGTATTGCAATGGGCCGCAGCGGCGCTCGTAACACTCTCACGCAAAGAGGGATGGGCACCAGAAGAGAGAACTCTCGGAATTGTCGGAGTGGGTCATGTCGGATCGCTTGTTGAGCAATATACGCGTCATTGGGGTTTCAAGATTTTGTGTTGTGACCCACCACGAAAGGAGCGTGAAGGCGGAGATTTTGTCTCTTTGGAGGAGGTTTTAGCTCAGGCCGACATCGTTACTCTGCACACCCCACTTGATGCCACCACCCACCACATGATCAACCACCGAACAATCGCACTGATGAAACCCTCGGCGACATTGATAAACGCCTCACGCGGAGAGGTGGCCGAGACAGAAGCGCTCTTAGAGGCCGATAAGTGTTTGATGTTGGACGTTTGGGAGCATGAGCCAGAAATCAACCGCCAACTTCTTGAAAAAGCATTTATCTCAACGACCCACATAGCAGGCTACTCGGCACAAGGTAAGGCCAATGCTACAAAAGCTGTGGTAGAGGCTGTGGCTCGACACTTTTCATTGCCGCTTGAGGGATGGTATCCACCAGAGGTGCAGCCCGCCGTGCGCAAGTTGATCTCATGGCAGGAACTTTGTGAGACAACAGATAATTATTGCCAAATCGAAGCCGAGACGCTCCGACTAAAGCAACACCCAGAGGAGTTTGAGGCGATTAGAAACAGTTACAATTATCGCGAGGAGTGGTTTTAACCTCGCCTCCGACACCTTGTCAACTTCACATAGCCACAGAGCTTTTCGCCATGCTCTACCATATAAAAAGCCGACCGAAAAGTACAAGTTGAGAAAATTTTTATACCTTTGTGTAATACGAACCTACAATCTCAACGCTCGGTGCATATAATAAATCTATCCACGATTGGAGATATTGCTTGCAAAAAAGAGTTGTCGGCTCGGCCATAAGCGTATAAACATATGATTAAAGCGCTATCAAAACCCATAAAATATTTCGCAAGTGGCAACTTCGCCCTGCGATTTGGCAAATGGAATCATCGTTTCATCTCTAAGATCCCGTTCGGCCGATACTTCATGCGCCAACGCTATGCCCCACCCGCGCCACACCTCGAACGCGAGGTATTCGGCATGAGATTCTCTTCTCCAATAGGTTTGGCAGCAGGATACGACACCAATGGAACATTGATTGACAGCATGGATGCAATGGGTTTCGGCTTCATCGAGATCGGAGCCATCACACCCAAACCCCAAATCAAAAGCGACAACAAAGAGAATGCCTTATATCGCATGACAGGCGATAGCGCATTGCTGAACTACTCTGAAGTGGAGAGTTTGGGCGTAGAGCAGGTAATCGAAAATATCAAAAATCGCTCAAGTAAAATTATTGTCGGTTGCAACATTCTCAAAAATAGCAAAACTGCACGAGAAAACGCCCCGATAGATTACTTACGATTGTTCCGTCCGCTCTATCAGTATGTCGATTTCTTTACGGTAAATCTCTGCGATAACTCATCGGAAGCTACATACGTTCCAGCCGACAAGGATGAGGTGATGGCGATCCTCACTCCGCTCTTTGAGTTTAGGCGTGGACAAAATCAATATCGCCCGATACTTATCAAGATCTCGCCCGACCTAACTGATGAGCAGATCGACACGATGACAGACATTATGCTCGACACGCCGCTGGATGGCATTGTCGCTGTAAGTGGCACTACGGGGCGTTACGGATTGGAAAACTCGAAGAACATCATGCACACGTTGGGGCGTATTCCTGGCGCATTGTGCGGCACTCCTCTCAAAAACCGAGCTATCGAGGTTGTACGCCGCATACATGAGCGTTCAAAGGGTACATACCCTATCATCGGTTGCGGAGGAGTCTCAACGGCAGATGATGCATTCGAGATGTTGCAGGCGGGCGCTACGCTTGTGGAGATATATAGTTCGTTCTTCTATGGTGGCGGCAAAATGTTACGCAATATGCGCACAGGTCTCAACGAGCGTCTGCGTAAGCAAGTAATTAACGAGGCCGCAAAGAGTGAAGCCAACGAAAGCGCAAAGAGTGAAGCCAACGAGAGCGCAAGCCACAAGGCCGCAAACATAGATGTCACAAGTCTTGAGGCGAATGAAAATATAAAAACCGACAACAATGATTAATGCAACGATAATTACCATCGGCGATGAGATCCTCATCGGTCAGATTGTAGATACCAACTCAGCGAGTATCTCTCGCCACCTTAACCAAGCAGGCATAACCGTCAGCGAGAAACTCTCAATAGGTGACAATGCCGATCAAATCACACAAACGTTGGGGCGAGCGCTGGGCAACAGCCAGATAGTAATTATCACAGGCGGTTTAGGTCCTACAAAAGATGATATCACGAAGCATACGTTGGCCAAATTTTTCTCTTCCGAGATGCGCGAGGATGAGCGTGTTGCCGAACATGTGAAACGTATGCTCGAAGCACGCGGAATCATATACAACGAGTTGAATCGCTCACAAGCGATGGTGCCAGAGAAATGCGAGGTACTCTTTAATTATCACGGCACAGCACCTGGAATGTGGTTTGAGGATGAGAACGGCCATATCGCCATCTCTCTGCCTGGAGTACCGTTTGAGATGGAGCATTTGATGGAAGATGAGGTGCTTCCACGCCTGAAATCACGATTCTCTCTGCACGCCAATATCCACCGCACGATGATTACTTCGGGACTACCCGAATCAATGTTGGCTGAGCGTATTGCCGATTGGGAGGAGGCTTTACCACAAGATCTGAAGTTGGCATATCTGCCTTCGCCCAACATTGTCCGTCTGCGACTTTCAGCCTATGACAAGACTGACGCCGAAGCCACACGTTTGCAGATCGAGGAGCAATTTGAGAAACTATATCATATTATCCCCGAACATATCGTAGGCTTTGAGGATGCATCAGTGCAGGCTTTGGTACACGATCTGATGATCAAAAACCACCTTACATTGGCTACCGCCGAGAGCTGCACAGGCGGCACTATCGCATCACGCTTTACGGCTATGAGCGGGTCATCGAACTATTTTCTCTGCGGCGTGGTATCTTACGCCAACGAGGCCAAGCGCGATGTTTTGGGAGTAAATTATGATGATATAATGAAGTATGGTGCTGTCAGCGAGACCGTTGTACGCCAAATGGCCGAAGGCGCAAGGCGTATCTCTGGTGCAGATTATGCCATCTCGACCAGCGGGATTGCAGGGCCTACGGGCGGCTCAGCCGAAAAACCTGTCGGAACGGTGTGGATGGCTGTAGCAACACCTACACGTACTATCAGTATAATGCACAACTCAGGCACCGACCGCTCGCAGGTGATCAACCGAGCTTCGGCCTATGCCATCGAGTTGTTATACAAAGAGTTGAAGAAAGATCTCAGATAAAAACTTCAGCAAACAACCATCGATAACAAAAACTAACTAACCATGATAATTCAATCAATTTTAGACACCGATCTGTATAAGTTCACCACTTCTTACGGATACTTCAAATCCTTCCCTCAGGCCGAAGGTACTTTTGTCTTCCATGACCGCAATGCCACCGAGTACGATGAGGAGTTTGTTGATCGTCTGCGTGCAGCATTTGACGAGTTGAGCCGTCTCGCGCTAAGCGAAGAGGAGTTTCAATATATGGTCAAGAACTGTAAATTTATCCCACAGAACTACTTTGAGTGGCTTAAGGGCTTCCGCTTCGACCCTTCACGCATGAAGGTGTGGTTGGACGAGGAGCACCATCTGCACATCGAGGCTTCGGATCATCTCTACAAGGTGACACTCTATGAGATTGCTGTCCTATCTACGGTCTCGGCTCTGCACAACGAAGGTAAACAGATCGACATGAAGGATGTAATCAGCCGTTTAGAGCCTAAAATTGCCCTTTCAAACCGAGAGCAGATCCCATTCTCGGACTTCGGCACACGCCGCCGCTTCTCGTTCGAGGTGCACCAGAATGTGTTGCAATACATCAAGGAGAACGCCAAGTATTGCATGGGCACATCGAACTGCTACTTAGCAATGAAGATGGGCTTAAAGAT
Organism: uncultured Alistipes sp.; assembly: GCA_964437405.1. GTDB lineage: Bacteria > Bacteroidota > Bacteroidia > Bacteroidales > Rikenellaceae > Alistipes. Next base: position 789 of record CAYTGT010000116.1, on the reverse strand, counting down.
GATCGGAACATATCCCCATGAGTTGCCGATGTTCATCGCGGCAGTAAACGGAGGTCCACGACAGGCCAACTATATCGCTATGGAGGAGTGGGTTAAGATTTATGACGGATATTTGGGTATTGCGCTGACCGACAGTTTTGGCTCAGATGTATTCTTTCGCAACTTCTCAAAGAAACACGCCTCGCTCTTTGATGGTGTACGTCAGGATTCGGGCGACCCACTACGTTTCATAGATATGACCATCGCTCGATACAAAGAGTTGGGTATCGACCCGCTGACCAAGACTATCATCTTCAGCGATGCCCTCGACTTCGAGAAGGCTGCCAAGCTCAAGCAGGCCTGCGAGGGTAGAATCCGTTGTTCGTTCGGAATCGGTACTAATATCACCAACGACACTGGCCACAAGCCTTGCAATATCGTGATGAAGCTCTCGACCTGCCGCATGAACGAGAAACAGCCTCTGCGCAAATGCGTCAAGCTCTCGGATGTTCCAGGTAAGGCTATGGGTGACGAGCGCGAGGTAGATCTTTACAGACGTTTGTTGGAGTAACTCTCCAGCAATAAAAGTGCTGTAGTTTTATTTGCTTGTCATTCCACATCACGAACCTCTAAGGTGAGTGATGATTGGAATCTCTACAATGAGTGCTATTTGAATTTAGAGCCTCCAATCCTCGCCTTACGGCTCGGTGGAGTGACGGTTTTACACACTGAAGCATAAATTTAGAACTTTTTTGCGGGTGATAGGATCTTTTTGAATTGAGGATTTTGAATTTTGAATTTATTTTTCTT
>CAYTGT010000115.1:0-5880 GCA_964437405.1 uncultured Alistipes sp. | reverse complement strand
TTACTCAAAGCGTTATCCTTCTCAGGCATTGCGAGAGTTGATATGGCAGACCTTTAAGATGGATCTCCCCGTAGCTGAGGATTTCTTGTTGCGTACCAAGAGCGAAGATATGGTTTGGATCTCGCAGGAGTTCCCTACTGCAAGTCAAGGATTCTTTATTTATAAATATCCATACGAGGGTAAAGAGTCGTTGACCCCTGCCGCCTTGATCAAGGCACGCAATCGTTTTGCTCAGCGTATCCCAGGCCCTGCCGATGGTTCTTATATGGTGACTGTTGATAAAATTGCCGATGAGTCGGGAGAGAATTACATCCCGTTTGAACCTGAGTACAAGACTATAAAGATCGGTGATCAGCCTTGGATCGAAATGTCGGGATTGTGGGATGTTGAGAACTATTTTATGGGTGGCCCATTTGTGAGCTACACCACAGTGAATAAGAATACCAACGAGGTTGTGACAATCGACTGTTATGTCTACTCTCCAAAGTTGGCTAAGCGTAATATGCTCCGCGAGTTGCAGCATCTGGTCTATTTGGCTTCGTTTGAGCAGCCACAAGCACCGCAGCCCACTGAGGGGAAATAATAGTTAATATGGTAAAACATAAGCGAGCAGTACATTAGTTGTATTGCTCGCTTCGTTTTAGGTATAGTAGCCAATCGCCGTTGGCCAAAAGTTGATTAAAGTAGGCTTTAAGATGTAGCCAAGAGCGTGATTAGATATTGATATCCAAAATCTCGAACTTCAAGACACCCGCAGGTACTGTAACCTCGACCACATCACCCTTCTTCTTACCCAACAGAGCCTTGGCGATAGGTGTGCCGATAGCCAACTTGCCCTCACGCAAATTAGCCTCATTCTCAGAGACGATTGTGTAGGTTACCTGCTTCTTATTGTTGTGGTTAAGAAGTGTCACCTTACTCAAGATCTGAACCTTGCTCTTGTCGATCTTCGACTCGTCAATGATACGAGCATTGGTGAGCGTCTGCTCCAACTTTGCAATTCGCATCTCCAAAAGTCCCTGTGCCTCGCGTGCCGCATCATACTCGGCGTTCTCCGACAAGTCACCCTTGTCACGAGCTTCAGCAATTGCAGCCGAGATGGCTGGTCGCTCCACAGAACGCATGTGATTAAGCTCATCCTTGAGCTTCTGCATACCCTCTGCCGTCAAATAGATAATTTCACTTGCCATATATAACAGTAAAAAAAGCCAGAATCCCGATCCATTGACTTTTAGCCTGTAGCAACCATTGCCACGGATCAGAATCCCGAAGTATTAATAATCTTGTATAACCTTGTGCAAACAAAGATAGGGACAAATTTCCGAATTTCCAAATTTCCCACAGCCCCTTGTCCAAATATCTCAACAAATAAGCCCTAAAATCACAACAAATACTCGCTATTGGTCTAAAAGATTGCGAGTGGGGCAGTAGGGAGCATTCGTAATCGGAGAGTTTTTTATATACGGTACATATAAAAAGTTACCCGACCACAGAATGGTCGGGCAACCCTTTCATGAAGAATTTAGCAAATTATACCGAAGCTACAACATCCCAAGCAAAGGCACGCAAGCCCTGCTCTCGATTCTCCTCGTCCAACTTCTTCAGACGAGCCATGAATGCTGTTGCCTTCTCATCCTCCATCACAGAGATCAGAGCTGAGTTCATCGCTGGCCAAGCGTGAGTACCCAAGTGAGGCTCACCATCTTTTGAACCTGCGCCCATAAGTTCCTCCCAGCCTGTAAAGCCACGGATCTCCATCTCTTTCATGATATTCTGCACCTCGTCAAACATTGACTGTGCGCAACTTACAAATACTGCTTTCATAACTTTACATGCTTAATTATTTACCCTGCTGTGCAGCCTCCAAAGCCTTTCTTGCTCGGCGATCGCGGCGGTTCTGGCCATGTGTTGCAACCGATGCGTAAAGAGTTGGGATAAGGATCAATGTAATCAATGTAGAGAACGAAAGACCCCATGCCACTGACATACCCAATGAGTTCCACATCTCGGCACCTACACCATCACCTACAGCCATCGGAATCATACCGAGTACGGTAGTCATAGTGGTCATCAAGATTGGACGCAAACGGCTTCGACCTGCAGTTACACAAGCCTCAATGATTGACATACCACGCTCGCGGCAGAGGATAGTAAAGTCGATAAGCACGATACCGTTGTTCACCACAATACCGACCAACATCAGAATACCGAGCAATGACATTACGTTGAGTGGAGTGCCTGTGATAGCCAAACCGATGATTACTCCAACCACAGCAAATGGGATAGAGAACATGATCACAAATGGATCGCCCAATGACTCAAACTGAGAAGCCATGATCACGTATACCAAGATAACCATCAAGACCATCAACATCGCCAAGTCACCGAAAGTCTCCTGCTGATCCTCGTAAGTACCACCAAGCTCCCACTGATAGCCGAGTGGCATCTCGATCTGAGCCATGTTTGCCTTAGCCTGATCAACCAGATCACTCATCGCATAACCAGCACCCACGATACCTGTTACGGTTACCATACGCTCACGGTCCTTACGCTCGATTGTAGGAGGAGCATAAGCCTCTACAACAGTACCCAAGTCGCGAACCTTGATACCCTGCCCCATCGAGTTGTAGATGGTGATATTCTCGATATCCTGCAATGACTCACGGAAAGGCTTGTCATAGCGAACGCGGATATCGTACTCGTCTCCATCCTCGCGGTAGTATGATGTTACAGAACCGTTGATACGGTTACGCAAATATGTAGAAGCTGTTGTTACGTCAATACCTGCACGAGCCAACTTCTCGATATCGAAATCAACCTGATACTCTGGAACGTACTCGTCACGTGAGATATTTACCTCGGTACAACCCTCCATGCTATGCATCATCTGTGCAACCTCGGCTGCCAAGCGGTCTGTTGTGTCGAAGTCGTAACCATAGATCTCTATATCTACAGTCTGCTGACCCATACCACCTCGCTGACCAGACTCGTTGACCATGTAAGTTCTGATTACAGGATACTCATCGAGGATCTTACGCATACCGTCACCAATCTCTGAGAGCTTAGTTGTACGCTCGGTCTTCTTGCAAAGACGCATGTTCATTGTGATGATATGTGTACCGTTGTCCGACATCGAGGCAAAGAGGTTGTCGGTATCGGCCTGACCCTCACGAACTGAGATTGACTGAATCTCAGGGAATGTCTCGCGGAAACGCTTCTCCAACTCCAAAGCCAAATCACGTGTGATATTCTGGTTCGTACCCTGAGGAAGCTCGATTGTAGCCGACATTGTCGCGTTATCCTGTACAGGGAAGAACTCGCTCTTGAGTGTTGGAGCAATAAGTGCCATTACCGCAACGAAGAGAACCAAAGATGCTGTGATGACACTCTTACGGTGAGTAACACACCACTGAAGGATACCACCATAGAAGTTGTTGAAACGCTCCATCACGGCATCGATCTTACCCTGGAACCAAGCCTTCTTTGGGTTCTTTTTCATCATCATTGAACACAACACAGGAGTAAATGTGATCGCAGCAGCGGTAGATACCGTAAGTACGATTGTTACCATCCAACCCATTGAGTTGAAGAGCACTCCAGCCATACCCTGAACCATTGTCAAAGGCAAGAATACGGCGATTGTTGTGAGCGTACCACCCATAACTGAGATACCCACCTCCTTAGTTGCGAAAATTGCAGCCTGCTTAGGCATCGCACCACGATCGACATGGGTTGTGATATTCTCCAATACCACGATCGCGTTATCCACAACCATACCGATGGCGATAGAGAGTGACGACATGGTGATGATATTCAGAGTCTCGCCTGTTGCCAAGATGTAGATGATGGCCGACAAAAGCGAAATCGGAATAGTCAACACAACCACGATAGTTGTTCTCCAGCGTCCCAAGAAGAGGAATACCACCAACATCACGAGGATGAATGTAGTGATGATCGTATCGCGCAATGAGTTTACTGTAGAGATGATGTTATCAGAAGTATCTACAATCACATTGATATCAACATCACTTGGCAATGTAGGCTTGATCTTCTCGATATGCTCCTTAACACCATTTGCGATCTGTACAGAGTTAGCACCTGACTTCTTCTGTACGATGATCATACCACCCTGCTGACCGTTGATGTAAGACTCCTGAATACGCTCCTGAACGGTATCTGAGATACGAGCTACATCGCGCAAGTAGATCGGAGAGTTATTACGATAGCCCACTACCAAGCTCAAAAGCTCCTGTGGGGCGTTGAACTCATGGTCTACACGCAAGTTATAGGTGTTGTTACCAACATCGAAGTTACCTGCTGGAGTGTTGCGGTTAGCCATCGTGATCACCTGAGAGATAGTCTCGATGCCGATGCCGTATGCCTCCAATTTGTTAGGGTCGCAATATACCTGAATCTCACGCTCAGGGATACCTACAACCGAGATAGTACCCACTCCGTCAACACGTGCAAGTGGGGTAGCTACCTGATCGTCAAGGATCTTGTAGAGTCCCGACATACTCTCATCCGCTGTGACACCGAACATCAATACAGGGATCATATCAGATGAGAACTTGAAGATGATTGGTGTGCTCACTCCATCGGGCAGAGTGGTCAACATATCCAATTTATCTCGCACATCGTTGGCCAGCACGTCAATATCATAACCATACTCGAACTCCAACGCTACGATTGAGATATTCTCCTTCGATTGTGATGTGATGTGCTTGAGGTGGTCCACACCGTTAAGCACGTTCTCGATAGGACGTGAGACGTTAGTCTCGATATCCTCAGCACTTGCACCAGGATATGAAGTCATCACCATCATGGCGTTGGACTCGATATCTGGGAAGAGGTCAATACCCAATCTCGTAAACGAGAAGATACCCATGATACTGATCGCAGCGAACAGAATGATGGTGGTTATAGGGTTATGGACCGCACTTTTATATATATTCATCTTTCAATATTTATTTTACGATTTCAACTTCAATACCATCCTTCAGTGAAGACTGTCCTGTGACAACAACCTGAGCGCCGCTTGTCAAACCTGACAAAATCTCGTACTTATCATCGAAACGGCGACCAAGCTCAACCTTCTGATACTTAACCTTACCGTTCTCGTAAATATATACGAAGCGGTCACCCGAACCCATCAACTTCACAACAGCCTGATCAGGTACCACAACGCTCTCGCGTGTACCATAGCTCAATGTTGCGCGTGCGTACATACCTGGCTTTACGATCTCCTTGTCGTTAACCATAGCCAACTCAACAGGGAATGTACGAGTTGCAGCATCTACCGATGGAGTGATACGTGAAACCTTTGCTGTGAACTTCTCACCTGGCAGTGCGTCAAACTCAACCTCGACAGGCATACCACGCTTGAGGTTCTGATAGAGTGCCTCAGATACGTTGATTGCGATTTTAACAGGGTTGATACGCTGTACAACAAAGATAGGCTGTCCACCGACCATATCGCCATTGTCGTAGTTACGTGCAGTAACAACACCTGTGATAGGGCTACGCAAAGTAGTGTTCTCCAACATATTCTCGTATGAGAACTTAGACACCTCGTAAGCAGTCTTTACAGCCTCCCAATTAGCCTTTGACTCGCCACCGAACTTATAAAGCTCATCAGAACGCTCGAACTGAGCCTTGTTGTTCTCATACTGAGCCTTGAGCTGAGCCAACGATGAGTTATCCATCTCTGCCACGATCTGGCCTGCCTTAACGCGATCACCTACATCCACCAACAGACGTGAGATACGGCGTGCCTGCTGAGGAGTGATATTGTTGATTGTATGACCCTCTACGTTACCTGTGAAGGTACTCTGCTGATCAACCTTCTCGGTAGCGGCTGTCGCAACTGTAACCTTTGGT
>CAYTGT010000114.1:0-5926 GCA_964437405.1 uncultured Alistipes sp. | reverse complement strand
TGGAGAGCGCAACACGCCCATTGGGTAATGCGCCACTATACATTGACGATACACCAGCACTCTCGGTCTTTGAGTTCCGCTCGAAGGCACGCCGACTAAAGATGCGTCACGATATAAAGATCATCGTCATCGACTACTTGCAGCTGATGACAGGAAATCAGGATTCAAAGGGTAACCGTGAGCAGGAGGTGGCCTTCATCTCGCGTACCTTGAAGGCTATCGCCAAGGAGTTGAATGTGCCGATGATCGCCCTCTCGCAGCTTAGCCGTGCAACAGAGACACGTGGCGGCTCGAAGCGACCACAGCTTAGTGACCTGCGTGAGTCAGGAGCCATCGAGCAGGATGCCGATATCGTGGCATTCATCCACCGACCAGAGTATTACGGCATCAACACCGATGAGAACGGTATGCCGACAGCAGGCATGGCCGAGATCATCTTGGCAAAGCACCGTAACGGTGCGGTGACCGATGTGAAGCTCCGATTCTTGAAGGATCAGGCTCGCTTTGCCGATATGGAGGTGGGCGAGAACTCCACTGCGGCCGATCCACTCGGCATGGGTGGCGGAGGATATAACATGATTGCCAGCAGTATCGGTGGCGGAGTGGAAGATCCGTTGGCAGAGCCAGCAGGCGGAGGTTTGGCCTCAGCGATGGGTGGCGGAGAGTTTGATTTGGGACAAGGTCCTACAAACATCGACCAGCAAGCTCCAATCTCGGAAGAAGTACCTTTTTAAATTCAAAATTCAAGATTCAAAATTAGAGTTTTTGGGGGTGCAGAGGAATTAGAATTTAAAGATAGATAACTTCAACGATTGCTAAACAATCTACAACAATGGTCGTAAGGACACATACAGGCGCATTGGCAGGTATCGGAGCTGTCGAAGTGACGGTCGAGGTGAGCATCACAAGCGGCGGCTTGGGGCTCTTCATCGTGGGATTGCCCGACAATGCAGTCAAGGAGAGCGAACAACGTGTGCGTGCCGCATTTGAGAATGATGGCTACCGTATGACCTCGCGCAAATGTGTTGTGAATCTCGCACCTGCCGACCTGAGAAAAGAGGGTTCGGGATTCGATCTGCCGATAGCGGTGGCGATACTCGCTGCCACAGAGCAGATCCCGACCGAGGGATTGGACTCTGCGGCATTTGTCGGTGAGCTCTCGTTGGATGGTACGATCCGCGAGGTGAAGGGAGTGCTCCCGATCACCGTAGAGGCCAAAGCGCAAGGTCTAAAACGCATCTTCGTTCCACGTGATAATGGCGCTGAGGCGGCTGTTGTCGAGGGAATAGAGGTCTATGGCGTAGGCTCGCTCAGCGAAGTAACAGCGATGCTCTCGGGGCAGATGGAGCTACAACCCATAGCTGATGAGATCATCGAGGAGCAGGAGCAATGGCAGGAGCAGGAGTATGCCGATGACTTTGCCGATGTGAAGGGTCAGCGCCACGTCAAACGCGCATTGGAGATTGCGGCGGCGGGTGGCCACAACATCATCATGATAGGTCCTCCAGGATCGGGTAAGACGATGTTGGCACGCCGAATGCCCTCGATATTGCCGCCAATGAGCATGGATGAGGCATTGGAGACCACCAAGATACACTCCGTAGCGGGTAAGCTGGGGCAACGTAGGGGGTTGATACGTCAACGTCCATTCCGCGCACCGCACCACTTGGCTTCGCCTGTGGCGTTGATTGGCGGAGGCCAGTCGCCACAACCTGGAGAGGTCTCGTTGGCGCACAACGGGGTGCTGTTTTTGGATGAGCTGCCCGAATTTGGGCATGGAGTGTTGGAGGTGTTGCGCCAGCCGTTGGAGGATAAACACATCTCCATCGTGAGAGCGAAATATGCGGTGGACTATCCATCGAATTTCACTTTGGTGGCCTCGATGAACCCATGTCCCTGCGGATATTACAACCACCCCACGAAGGAGTGTACCTGCTCGCAAGGGGCTGTGAAGCGCTATTTGGGGCGGATTTCGGGGCCGTTGATGGATCGCATTGACCTGCATGTCGAGGTGACGCCCGTCAGCAGCGAGGAACTTGCTTCGGAGAAGGCCGAGGAGAGCAGCCGCGAGGTGCGTCAGAGGGTCGAGCGTGCTCGTGAGATACAGGCTCGCCGCTTTGCAGGCACACCGATACATACCAACACGATGATGAACTCTTCGATGTTGCGTAAGTTTTGCCCACTGAGCCGAGATTCAAGGGAGTTGTTGGAGCGGGCGATGGATCGTTTGCAACTCTCGGCCAGAGCCTACGACCGCATTATCAAGGTGGCACGCACGATTGCCGACCTGAGCGGCGAGGAGCAGATCACTTCGGCTCACATCACCGAAGCGATTACCTACCGCTCGTTGGATCGCGATAATTGGGGACGGTAGCGTTTTATTTGGAGAGAGGGAGCTTTTGAATTGATATGTTACCATTGAAGAGAGTAATGATTATGAGGAGCGGAATGAAGTTTTTGGCGTTGCTTGCAGGAGTGCTGCTTGCGTTGCCAATTTGTGTGGAAGCGAATACGATAACAGGCTCAGTACCAAAGGTTGCTGAAGCTAAACCTTGCAACAGAAAGTCAACAAAACTCTCTAATCCAAAGGCTTCGCCCGAAGCCCGCCGACTCTTCAAGGAGTTGATCAGCTACCATCGTGCGGGCAAGATCCTCTCAGGACAGATGTGGGCACCTTGGGGGCGTTTTGACGAGGTGGAGCGTATCCACGAACTCACAGGCCGTTACCCAGCCGTCAGAGGTCACGACTTGATCCATGAGCGTAGCAATGCTCGCGAGATAGAACTTTTGATTGATTGGTATCGCCGAGGTGGAATCCCTACGCTGATGTGGCATTGGGGTGCGCCGACCAAAGGTGAGGGGTATGAGCAAAGCAAGATGACGATAGACGTCAAGCAATGTTTTGTTGATGGGACACCCGAAAACAAGGCCATGTGGGATGACCTAAAGCGCATTGGCAAGTGGCTAAAACAGTTGCACGAAGCTAAGGTGCCTGTTCTTTGGCGTCCGATGCATGAGTTTGATGGCAGATGGTTCTGGTATGGCAAGGGTACGGGCGAGGATTTTGCGAAGTTGTGGCGTACGATGTATGATTACTACACCCACGAAATGGGGCTCAACAATTTGATTTGGGTGCTTCCCCATAGTGGCGAGTTTAAGGCCGAATATAACCCTGGGCGCGAGTATTACGACATTGCGGGAGCTGACACCTATGACAACAATACTTTGGAGCGATTGTATCACTCTGTCGAAGCGGAGCATGGCAAGGATAATATTCTCATTCCGCTACACGAATGTGGTAAACTCCCCGACCCCGATGAGTGTCGAGAGAAGGGTATGATGTGGTCGTGGTGGATGTTGTGGCATACCAATTTTGTTAGCGACCACGACAAGGCCGAGTTGAAAAGGATATATAACCATGAAATGATCTTGACGCTTGACGAGTTGCAACGCGCCACAAAAAATAGATAGAATAAAAGGAAAAAGGAATTAACAACCTATGAAACGAGTTATACTTTCGGGTGGCGGTACTGGCGGACATATCTATCCCGCTGTGGCCGTAGCCGAAACATTGAAACAGAAACATAAAGGCAACGTGGAGATCCTCTTTGTCGGTGCCGAGGGTAAGATGGAGATGGAGAAGATCCCAGCGCTCGGTTACGACATCGTGGGATTGCCGATCTTGGGTCTGCAACGCCGATTAGAGCCTAAAAACCTGCTTGTGCCGTTCAAGGTGCTGAGCAGCGTGAGCAAGGCACGTCGCATCATACGCGACTTCTCGGCAGATGTGGTGGTCGGCTTTGGCGGCTATGCCAGCGCTCCCGTATTGTGGGCGGCGCAGGGTATGGGCGTGCCGACAGTGATTCAAGAGCAGAACTCTTATGCTGGTGTGACAAACAAACTGCTCTCGCGCCGTGCAAAACGCATCTGCGTGGCCTATGATGATATGGATCGTTTCTTCCGTGCCGATCGTATTGTGATGACGGGAAACCCTCTGCGTGGCAACTTCGCGCCATCGAAGTGCAAGAGCGCCGAGGCATTGGAACATTACGGACTCAAGGCCGATATGCCGACCCTGCTTGTTGTGGGTGGCTCGCTCGGCACACGCACGCTGAACGAGATGATGAAGCGCTGGATACTCTCGCTCGAGGGCGAAGCTCCTGTGCAGGTGATTTGGCAGACGGGTAAGTATTACGAGCAGGAGATGTGCAACTTCTTGGAGGAGCACCCAACCAAAAATATCTGGCAGGGCGCATTTATCGAGCGCATGGATTGGGCTTATGAGGTGGCTGACTTGGTGATCTCGCGCAGTGGCGCTTGCACCGTTTCGGAGCTTGCGCTCATCGGCAAACCTACGCTTTTTGTCCCATCGCCTAATGTGGCTGAGGATCACCAGACCAAAAATGCAATGGCTCTGGTCGAGAAGGATGCGGCAGATATCATTGCCGACAAAGATGCTATCGAGAAGGGTATGGAGCGAGCATTGGAGCTTCTTGCCGATCGAGAGCGACTTCAAATGCTCAGTAAAAATATCCTTAAACTCGGTGTCAAGGATGCTGCTGAGCGAGTCGTAAGGCAAATTGAGAAGGAGTGGTAACGGCGATGTACAGGCGTAACGCCTGATTTATAAGTGGGAAAGTAGTATTGCTGAAGAAAGTAACAAGGCCTATTAAACAAGTCATTCCACCGAGCCTTTAGGCGAGGATTGGAGTCTTTAACAGAGAAAATGAGTATAGAGATGCCAATCATCGGGCTTGCAGCCCTCTGTGGCATGACGCAGGCGTAACGTTTGATTTATGAAGTTGTGCTACTTGCATAAAAGAGTGTTGTTGAGATTATGTTGCGTGTCTGCTCTAATCTTGGCAGAAGCATTAGTAGAGAAAGTGTGGAAAGGTAGATACAACCTTAAAACTAATAAGATATGAAAGAACAAAAGAAGATATATTTTATGGGTATCGGCGGCATTGGTATGAGTGCCTTGGCTCGCTACTTCCTCCACGAAGGTTGGCAGGTGGCGGGTTACGACCGTACAGAGACCCCATTGACCCGAGAACTGTCGGCCGAAGGGGCGCAGGTAAATTATGAGGACAACATCGAGGCCATCCCTGTTGAGTTTCGTTCGGCAGAAGATACTATCGTGGTCTTCACTCCCGCCGTGCCGCAGGATCATCCACAGATGCGCTACTTTGTCGAGAATGGCTTTTCGATCGAGAAACGCTCGCAGATGCTCGGACATCTCTCTGAGGGTAAGTATGTTATGGCCGTAGCTGGTACTCATGGCAAAACCACCACTTCGACCCTTATAGCGTGGCTCAACCACGTCTCGAAGGAGGATGGAAATGCCTTCTTGGGAGGTATTTCAAAAAACTTCGGACGCAACATGGTCTTGGGTAGCGGCAACCGTTTGGCGGTCGAGGCCGATGAGTTTGACCGTTCGTTCTTGCGTCTGAAACCCGATGTGGCGGTGATTACGGCTGTGGCGGCCGACCACCTCGACATCTATGGCACGTTTGAGGCCGTTGTAGAGGCTTTCGGACAGTTCGCCGCGCTGATTAAGCCAGAGGGCCATCTGATCCTCAAGCAAGGGGTTAAGATTCCGCTCCCCGAAGGGATTAATATCTGGCGTTACAGCTACGATGAGCCTTGCGACTTCTATGCCCGCAACGTGAGATTGCAGGAGGGCGGATACTATCTTTACGACATCGTAACACCCGATGGCGTGATCGAGGATTGCACATTGGGCATCCCAGGATGGGTCAATATAGAAAATTCGGTAGCAGCCGCCGCTTCGATGTGGTGTGCTGCAAAGGCCGATGGAAAGGCTCTCGATATCAAGCTCTTGAAGGAGGGTCTCGCTACATACGCAGGGGTGAAGCGCCGCTTCGAGTTCTATGTCAACACCCCTCGTCAGGTCTATATGGATGAC
>CAYTGT010000113.1:0-5942 GCA_964437405.1 uncultured Alistipes sp. | reverse complement strand
TTAATGAGGTTCTGACTACTCGCTAATGGTAAATTGAATTTATAGAACCTCCCTTGAAATAAAACTTTACTTAAAGCGCTATGCCAGAGGTAGATTACAGCAAACATATCAAGCAAGTTAATGAGCCGCAGCCAACGGAAAATGCAACAAATGTTGCAGACGATGTGGCTGTGCGTCCCGATATGTTGCAAGATGGAGGATTGAACAACACCGCCAAGAGCTTCTTCGGAGGGGATAAAGTGTTGTGGGTGATCATCATCGCTCTGATGACCATCTCGGTGCTTGTGGTCTACTCCTCGACAGCGAAGATGGCCTACAACCCGCGTTCGGCGATCACCACAATGCAGTTTTTGAAGACTCAATTCTTCACTTTAGGTATCAGCGTCATTGCGCTCTGCATCGTGCATCGCATCAATAGCCGCGTCTATCGCCGTTTGGCCAAACCTCTGTTTTGGATCGCGGTGGGATTGACCCTGTTTGTCTACTTCACAGGTCAAACCACCAACGGCGCAGCACGTTGGATCTCGATCATGGGCTTCCAATTCCAGCCCTCCGAGATGTTGAAGGTGGCGATGGTGGCTTTCTTGGCGCGTGATTTGGCCGATAGGCAATCGACAATTCGTACGTTGCAGATCGTGCCGAGCATGAAGTTCTGGACTTGGAATACCCCGAAACAGCAACGCATCATACGCGAAGGTTTCATCCCTGTGCTTATGCCTATCATCATCGCATGTCTGGTGATCTTCCCCGCCCATACATCCTCGGCGGTGTTGGTCTTTGCCATATCGTTGGTGATGCTCTACATCGGGCGTGTGCGATGGGTCGAGATCTTCCGCATCTTGCAGTGGGCTATTGTTGGTGCGGCGTTTGTCTTTTTGTTGGGGCTTGGTCGTAGCCATACGGCGGGTGGACGTATCTCCACTTGGGTTGAGGTGTGGACAACCGATCGCACCGAAGTAGAAGTGGAGGATCTGAGCGACACCGAGCGTTCGATGATCGCCATCCACAACGGCGGTATCATGGGTCGCGGTGCGGGTCAGAGCGCCATCCGAGTTGAGATGACACACCCTGAGAGCGACTATGCCTTTGCGTTCTTTGTCGAGGAGTATGGCTTCGGACTCTCGATGATCCTGATTGCGCTTTATGTGTGGGTATTCTTCCGAGCCATTGAGATCTTTGAGCGATGTCCTAAAAAATTCCCCGCGATGCTCTCGTTGGGCGTGGCGCTGCTGATCACGATGCAGGCGATGTTGCATCTGATGGTGACGGTCAATATAATCCCCGAAACGGGTCAAACGTTACCACTGATCTCGCGCGGAGGATCTTCGATGCTATTTACGGCTATCGGCTTGGGTATGATCCTCAGCGTCAGCCGTCAAACAGCCGAAGGCTCACACGAGGAGGAGCGGTAGAATGAGAAATTCAAAATTCAAAATTCAAGATTCAAAATTGGGGTTGACGCACAATAGATTTACTTTCGCACGTCTCAATTATTTTATTCTCCAAAACATGAAACTAATTTTGAATTATGAGTTCTGAATTTGGCGGTCGTGCCACAGAGGTCTGTAAGCCCGATGATTGGCATCTCCGCACTCGTTTTTACGTTAGAGACACCGATCTTCATTAGAGTATATAGTTCCGAAAAAGAAAAATATGAGTCAAGTCAGATTAGATAAATATCTTTGGGCGGTGCGTGTCTTCAAGACCCGTAGCGATGCAGCAGATGCCATACGCAATAACCGCGTGTTGGTCAACGGATCATACGCCAAACCTTCGCGCGAGGTGAAGCAGGGCGATACGATCGCGGTAAAACGCATGCCCGTCACATATCAATACAAAGTTCTTGAGTTAGTCTCAAGCCGTCAAGGGGCGAAGAATGTCCCTCAGTATTGTCTGAATATCACTCCAGAGGAGGAGTTGCAAAAACTCTCGGCACCACGTGAGACAATCTTTGTATTCCGCGAGCGCGGAACGGGTCGCCCAACCAAAAAGGAGCGCCGCGATATAGATGCTCTGATGGAGGATTTCTACCTCGATGACGAGGATTGGGATGATGACGAGGAGTATTTTGTCAAACAACTTAAACCGTTACGTGCCTTAAAATAAGTCCTATGCCACGCTATGCCGACATATTGTTGCCACTTGCGCAACCCACCTACTCGTTCTCCATACCTCAAGGTCGAGAGCTTCGCGTGGGGGATGCTGTCGCTGTGCAGTTTGGGCCGCGCAACATCTATACAGGCATTGTCTGGCGATTGCACGACAACCGACCTGATGTCAAGCGTGTTAAGAGTGTCGGGCGCAGACTCTATGACGAGCCTTTGGTCAACGAGAAGCAGATGCGCCTGTGGGAGTGGATGGCCGAATACTATATGTGTACTTTGGGTGAGGTGATGCGCATGGCTCTACCTTCGCTCATTAAGCCGCAAGGCTCTTCTGATGAGGAGTTTGCCGCCGATGAGTTCCGTCCACGCACCGAGGCATATATAAAGTTGGAGCAGAGGTGGCAGGATAAAGCGGCTCTGATGGAGGAGTGCGAGCGTATTGCACGCCGTGCCCCACGCCGCCGAGCTATATTGGAGCAGATTGCAAATTTCCCTTTGGCGCAACTCAACTTTCATGGCGAGATTCCACGCCGACTCCTCGACTGCGACAGTGCTCATCTTGCTGCACTTCGTAAGGCGGGTTACATCACAATCACCGAGCGAGAACGTACGGTGGAGCCTCAGCAGATGGTGCTCTTTTCGCTTCCCGAACTCTCATCTGAGCAGGCGGCGGTGTTGGAGCAGATCGAAACTTCGTGGCGCGAGGGAAAGAGCCCGATTCATCTGTTGCATGGAGTGACAAGTTCGGGTAAAACCGAAATTTATATACACCTGATGGCCAAAGCGTTGAGCGAGGGACGAGATGTGCTTTTATTGCTGCCCGAAATCGCTTTGACGTCTCAACTTATTGAGCGTCTGGAGCGAGTATTTTCATCACGACTGACAGCCTATCACTCGAAACTTACTAATCTGCGCCGTACCGAGATCTATCTGCGACTGATGCATAGCAAGGGTGGCGAGTTGATCATCGGAGCACGCTCGGCGATGTTTCTGCCGCTGAAGAATTTGTGGTTGGTGATCGTTGACGAGGAGCACGACACAAGCTACAAACAGAGTGACACAGCTCCCCGATACAATGGTCGTGATTCAGCAACAGTTTTGGCCTCGATACATGGTGCAAAGACCCTGCTCGGATCGGCTACCCCAGCGTTGGAGAGCTATGCAAATGCACTTTGGGGTAAGTATGGATACTCCCGCCTTGATAGACGTTACGGCGATGCCAAGCCGCCACGTATAATCCTCTCGGAGACGTTGCGTTCGGTCAAGCGAGGTGAGCGCAAGGGGCATTTTAACCAAGTGTTGGTCAATGCAATAGCCGAAGCGTTGGAACGAGGTGAACAGGTGATGTTGTTCCAGAATAGACGCGGCTTTTCGCCCTATGTGGGTTGCAAGGAGTGCGGATGGACACTGCGTTGTCCCAACTGTAACGTCACGCTGACGATGCACCGACAGAAGAATCGTATGGAGTGCCACTATTGTGGTCACACACAGGAGATTCCGCGTCTCTGTCCGCAATGTCATCGCGCCGACATCTCGACTATGGGATTCGGTACAGAGCGAGTCGAGGAGGCTATCGCCGAATTATTCCCCGAAGCACGTGTGGCGCGTTTAGACCGCGACACTTCGACCTCAATGACCGCCTACAACCGCATCATCAAAGAGTTCGAGAGCGGCCAGACCGACATCTTAGTCGGCACGCAGATGATCACCAAAGGCTTCGACTTCGGACGGGTCTCGGTGGTTGGAATACTCAATGCCGACAACATGATCTGCTCGCCCGATTTCCGCTCTTCGGAACGAGCCTTCCAGTTGATGACTCAGGTGGCGGGACGTGCTGGACGAAGAGAGCGTGAGGGGTTGGTCGTATTGCAGACCTCTGAGGCGGATAACCCTGTGATTAATTGGGTGTTGAGGGGCGATTATGATTCGATGGCACGCAGCGAATTGCAGGAGCGTCACGCCTTCGCTTATCCTCCCTATTCGCACATCATACAATTCACCATGCGCCACGAAGATCCGCGCCTTTTGTTGGGCGGCGCAACCACATTTGCCGAGCAGCTCAGAGTTCGTTTTGGCAGACGTGTGATTGGCCCTGTCGCACCGCCGATTGATCGTGTGAGAGGAATCTATGCTCTGCGTATCATGATCAAAATCGAGAGTGGCCGCTCGATGAGCAAAGCGCGTCAGTTAATACGCGAGGAGTTGCAGAAGATGGAGAAGATGAAGGAGTACAAACCCATTAGCATAGCCATAGATGTCGATCCTCAATAGAGTTTTCCAAGATATGCTCTCGCTCGTTGCGCCACGCACCTGCCCACTTTGTGGTCAGATGTTGCATAGTGGCGAGACAATCTGTGCCTCATGCGAGGCTATGGCTCCGCTCACTTTGCTCTGGAGAGAGGAGGAGAATCCGATGCAACAGAGGTTTTGGGGGTTGGTGCCTGTGAAGCGGGCGGTAAGTATGTTGTGGTATGTCGAAGGGAGTGAGTGGCAAGGAGTTGTCCACCGCTTCAAATATGGCGGCGAGTGGAGAGTGGCCTACAATTTAGGGCGTTGGGCAGGCAGTATGCTTCGTGAAGAGGGTTTGTTCGAGGATGTCGATCTGGTCGTGCCTGTACCACTGCATTGGTTGCGCCGATTAAAACGAGGTTACAACCAATCCGAGGAGTTGGCTTTGGGCATAGCTAAAGAGTTGGGCAAGGAGCTCTGTACAGGTGCTGTGGTGCGCCACCGATACAACTCAAGTCAAGCCTCGCGCCAATACTCCGAGCGTTGGGATAATGTCGAGGGAATCTTCCGTGTTAAAGATGTTGCACGATTGGAAAATCGCCATATCTTGCTCGTTGACGATGTATTCACATCGGGTGCTACGATCATCTCGCTGAGTGAAACAATTCTCAAGGCTGTACCCTCGGCCACGATCAGTGTAGCGACACTCTGTTGCTCGCGCAAGAGTATAGCAAAGATATAAACAGTTGCAAGATTCTGGTAATCAAGCATTTCACATCAGTTATCAAATTTTACTAACAACGGCTTGCCGTTTGGCCAAAATTCATTAATTTTGAAGATTGAAATAATATCGACTTCCTATGGCTAAGAATTTCAACCCTTCTGCCTCAAACAGAGAGGCTTACGATAAAGTTACCGACAACGCCGTAATCGGCACCGTACCCCCTCAGGCCGTTGAGCTTGAGCAGGCGGTATTGGGTGCGTTGATGCTTGAGAAGGACAGTATCATCTCTGTTCAGGAGTATGTTGCGGCCGATGCTTTCTACACCGAGGAGCACCGCACGATTTATCGCGCCATAGAGTCGCTTTCGGCCGCGTTGGAGCCCAACGGCCACTAAACCCTCACCCAGCGATTGAAGGTGCGCAACGAACACAAGAATGTGGGCGGTGCAGCATATCTTGCTACACTGACCCAGAAGGTCGGCTCGGCAGCCAATGTGGAGTTCCATGCTAAGATCATAGCCCAGAAATATGTTCAGCGCGAGTTGATTCGCTCGGCGACCGAGATTCAACGCCGCTCATACGATGAGGATCAGGATGTGACCGACTTGATCGGTTATGCCGAGGGTGAGATCTTCAAGGTTGCCGAAGGTCACGTACGCCGCTCGGTACAGAATGCCAAAGATGTCTTGGCAAAGGCGTTGGCACAGATCGAGGAGGCGAGCAAAAATACTTCGGCCTTCAACGGCGTGCCTTCGGGATTTATGGCTTTGGATCGTGTGACACTCGGATGGCAGCCCAGCGATTTGGTAATCATCGCGGCACGTCCTTCGATGGGTAAGACTGCGTTTGTGCTCTCGATGGCGCGTAACATGGCTATCGACTACG
>CAYTGT010000112.1:0-5963 GCA_964437405.1 uncultured Alistipes sp. | reverse complement strand
GTAGGACGCACGATAAGTTCCTCCTCCAAACGTGCTTCTGGGTCTACCACGATACCCTTACCCTCAGGGTCGTTCATCAAACGGTAGTGAGTCACTACGGCACACTCCTTAGCAAAACCCTCAACGTGAGAAGCCTCGCGAGAGAAGAATGATTTAGGGATGAAGAGTGGGAAGTATGCGTTCTCGTGTCCTGTCTGCTTGAACATATCGTCCAACACACGCTGCATCTTCTCCCAGATGGCATAGCCATAAGGTTTGATAACCATACATCCTCTGACGGCTGAGTTCTCAGCCAAGCCTGCCTTTACAACAAGCTCGTTGTACCATTTCGAGTAGTTATCCTCTACTTTGGTCAGATCTTTAAGTTCTACTGCCATATTATTTTTGTATTTCTTGCTTCGTGTATAATGCCAAAAAAATGGCCACATTGTACTGAAATACAAAGGTAACCATTTTTTATTTATCGTGTACTATTGTAGCCGATTTTTTCTCTCGGAGCGCCCTTTTTAATGTGCCTGCAACCAATTTTCGCCGACTCCTGCATCTGAAATCAATGGGACACGAAGCTCTGCGGCTCGCTCCATCGACTCCTTGACGATGCGGATTACTTGCTCCTGCTCCGAACGAAGCATATCGACAATCACCTCATCGTGCACCTGAAGAATCATGCGCGAACGCACGCCCTCGGCCTTGAAACGGCGCTGGATCTCGATCATCGCAATCTTCATAATATCGGCGGCACTACCCTGAATCGGTGCATTGATGGCATTACGCTCGGCCACACCACGTGCCACAGCATTGCGTGAGGAGATGTCGCGCAGATAGCGGCGGCGCGAAAATACCGTCTCGACATAACCCCTCTCGCGGGCACGCTCGATCGAGAGATCCATATACTCCTTGACCTTCGGATAGGTTGCGAAATAGCCGTCAATCAACTCCTTAGCCTCCTTGCGTGGAATATCAAGACGCTGGCTTAGGCCAAATGCCGAGATGCCGTAGATGATACCGAAGTTGGCAGTCTTGGCGCGGCGGCGCTCCTCAGATGTAACCTCCGAAATCGGCTTATGGAACAATTTGGCAGCAGTTGCGGCGTGGATATCCTCGCCCTGCGCAAAGGCCTCGATAAGCGATGGATCGCCACTCAGGTGCGCCATCAATCGCAGCTCCACCTGACTATAATCGGCCGAAAGCAAGATATGCTCCACATCCGATGGGATAAATGCCTCGCGGATGCAGCGCCCCATATCATCGCGAACAGGGATATTTTGCAGATTCGGATTTGTTGACGACAGACGGCCCGTTGCCGTAACAGCCTGATTAAAAGAGGTATGTATTCGCCCCGAAACAGGATTCACCAGCAACGGCAGAGCCTCGACATAGGTCGAAATGAGTTTCTTCACTCCGCGATATTTCAGGATATTCTCCACGATGCGATGCTTCGCAGCGAAGCCCTGAAGATACTCCTCCTCGGTGCTGTATTGGCGGGTCTTGGTCATCTTGGGTTTGTCGGTGATTTTCAGCTTGCCGAACAAAACCTCACCCAACTGTCGTGCTGAGTTGACATTCAGATGCGGCTCGGCAGCCTCCTCGCGAATCTCCTGTTCCAGACGCTGGAGCTCACGATTAAGCTCAACGGCATAGTCGGCCAACTGCTCAGAGTCGATCTTCACGCCCGCAAGCTCCATATCGGCCAACACCTCAATCATCGGCTCCTCGACCTTGCGATAAAGTTCCACCAAACCCTGTTGCTCGATCTCTGGCCAAAGTGCATGTTTGAGTTGCAGAGTGATGTCTGCATCCTCGGCAGCATACTCCTTCACCGCTTCGATATTCACCTGATCCATCGTAAGTTGGCGTGCGCCACGACCCAACAGAGTCTCGATCTCGATCGGGCGGTAACGCAAGTATCGCTCCGCAAGATAGTTCATATTGTGGCGCGACTCGGCATCGAGCAGATAGTGCAGAATCATGGTGTCGATCTTCTCGCCACGCACCTCGATACCCAAGCGTCTGAGCACCATGATGTCGAACTTCATGTTCTGCGCAATTTTTCGTATCTTATCATTCTCAAACAGCGGGCGCACGATCTCGGCAAACTCCGCGCTATGCTGCTCCGTGAACGAGATATACCACGCTTCGTGAGGTCGCACCGCAAGCGAAAGACCCACAATGCGGTCGCGGAAAAGATCAAAACCTGTGGTCTCAGTGTCGAAACAAAACTCCTGTTCGCGACCCACAATCTCGACCACCTCGCGTAGTTGCTCAGCACAGTTGACAAGGTGATAGGTGTGAGGTGTATTATGCACCATCTTAAACTCCTCTATCTCCAACGCCAGCTCCTCATGAGCAGCCTCCAACAGCGATGAATCATCCGCTGATGCAACATTTGTGATGTTTGGAGTTGCAACATCTGTTGTATTTGCGACAGTTGATGTAGCGGCATTCATACTATCACCCGCACCACTCCCCGCATCGGCAAACATGGCAAACAAATCGCCCTGACCCTGCAACGACTTCTCGCGTGCGGCAGCTACACGAGAGCGCGTAGCATCAATTAGCTGATGTTGGGGATCTTGCTTCGAAGTCAACTCATCTTCGGGCGCTACATTATGCAGGTCGCGCATAAAAAGCGTGAAATCCAACTCCGAATAGAGTGCACGCAGATCATTATAATTAGGGTCGCAGATCTCCAAATCAGCAGCATTGAACTCCACAGGCACATCAGTACAGATTGTGGTTAACTGCTTCGATAGAAGTAACTTATCACCCCACGCCTCAACCTTCTCGCGTTGCTTACCCTTGATCAGCGCGGTGTTGGCCAAGATATTCTCCACCGTACCCAACTCACCAACCAATTTACAAGCACCCTTCTCGCCGATACCTGGCACACCAGGGATATTATCCGACTGGTCGCCCCAGATGGCAAGAATATCTCTGACCAAAACAGGTTCCGAGATACCATATTTTGCGCAAATATCCTCCGAGCGAATGATCTCCACGCCATCGCCCTTCTGCTTATAGATGTGGCGATGAGGGCCCACCAACTGGCCATAATCCTTATCAGGAGTCACCATATAGACATCGTAACCCGCCTGCTCGCCCTTCAGCGCCAAAGTACCGATCACATCATCGGCCTCATAGCCTGCAACCTCAAAAATCGGGATGCGCATCGCCTTGAGCAGACGGCACACATAAGGCACCGAAGCGATGATATCTTCGGGTGTGGCGGGGCGGTTAGCCTTATATTCGGGATAGAGATTGACTCTGAAAGAGCCACCCTTTGGATCGATAGCAACGCCCAAAAGATCAGGTTTCTCGCGCTTCTGAATGTCACGCAGGAACTTCGTAAAGCCAAACAATATCGAGGTATTCATGCCCGCACGATTACGCATCGGGCGATTCATGAAGGCATAGTAATACTTGAAAATCAACGCATAGGCGTCAATAAGGAATAGTCGTTTCATGGGGAATTTACAGCAAACTAAAAGTTTTCCTACCTAAAAGCGGGTTTCTTTAAAAATTATCCTCTGCGAACCACTCGGCAAATGAGTTTTCGGTCTCATGCAGACGAAGCGAATAGAGCTCAACCTCATCGGGCAACGACTCCAACAATCGCTCAGCAAAGTCATTGAGCAGATTCTCGCTCGTAGGCTGATAATCGACAAGCAGGATGCGGTCATAGTATTTGGCAAGGCTCGCCTTCACATCACCACTCTGCTCCGAACGGCGCAAGACAAGGGTATGATCCAAACGCGAGATGATCTGCTCATTGACAATCTGTTTGAGCAGGCCGAAATCCATCACCATACCATATTTCGGGTCATAGGGATTGCCACATGGCTCGCCCTTGATTGTCACTTGAAGGCGATATGAGTGGCCATGAATACCGCTACAAAGGCCATCGTAGCCCTCCAATGCGTGCGCCATCTCAAACGAGAAGCATCGAGTCAATCGAATTATTGCCATCTTGACTATTTCTTTTAAAAGCGAAATTATATACTTTCGAGTTGTATCTCTGTGTTACGTCATTCCACATCACGAACCTACGCTACGGGGAGTGATGATTGGAATCTCTACACTTATTTTGCCATTAAAGTCCCCCGATCGCGCCTTAGTTCAAGCTCTGCATCTCGATCAACTTGGCATAGATGCCATTTCGCTCCATCAACTCGGCATGTGTACCCTGCTCGGCAATAGTTCCCGAATCAATCACGATGATGCGATCGGCGTTGTGGATCGTACTCAAGCGGTGGGCTATGACGATCGAAGTGCGACCCTCCAACAGAGTAGTCAACGACTCCTGTACCAACTTCTCGCTCTCGGTGTCGAGTGCCGAAGTGGCCTCATCGAGAATCAAAATATCGGGGTTACGCAATACGGCACGCGCGATGCTAAGGCGCTGACGCTGACCACCCGAAAGTTTCATACCTCGATCACCGATATTGGTCTGGTATCCCTGCTCGGTCTGAAGGATAAATGAGTGGGCATTGGCTACCTCGGCAGCCGAAGCGATCTGCTCCTTTGTGGCATCGGCACGACCCATAGCAATGTTGCTACAAATGGTGTCATTGAAGAGAATTGCATCTTGCGAAACGATACCCATCTTAGCACGCAGACTATCTTGTTGGTAATCCTTCAGTGAGATGCCATCAATCAAAATTTCACCCTCGGTAGGGTCATAGAATCGGGGCACAAGTTCACTCAAGGTCGATTTTCCGCCACCCGAAGGGCCTACCAAAGCTACTGTCTCGCCACGCTTCACCTCGAACGAGATATTGTGCAGCACCTCGCGCGAAGAGTCGTAGCTGAACGATACGTTTCTAAACTCAATCTTATCCTTAAACTCAGTCAAAGGCTTAGCATCGGCCTTATCCTGCACCGTACTGCGAGCATCCATAATCGAGAAGATTCGCTCGCCTGCAGCGATACCCTGATTGATATTGGCAAATTGGTCGATAAAGGCGCGAATCGGGCGTGTGAGCTGCGAGAAGGCAGCGATATAGGCCACGAACCACGATGCTGTCAACGAGCCATCCATCACAAGCGAACCGCCATAAATCAGCACGATAGAGATAGCTGTAATACCCAAAAACTCGCTCATAGGCGATGCCAACTGCTGCTTGCGTGCCATCGAGAGCAGGATATTCGACATCTCGGCATTTATCTTATTAAACTTATGCTTCACATACTCGAAAGCGTTGTAGCTCTTCACCGCCTTCACGCCCGAAAGCGACTCCTCCATCACGCTCACCATCTCGCCCATACGCTCCTGGCCTCGCTGTGCAGGATGGCGCAGACGCTTGACGATAGAGCCGATCAAAAGACCTACGATAGGCAAATACAACACCGAGAAGAGGGTCAGCTCCCACGAGATCTTGATCATCATAAAGAAGTAGCCAACGATGAGGAACGGCTCGCGGAATGCCACCTGCAAGGTGTTTGTCACACAAAACTGCACGACCATCACATCGGAAGTGATCTTCGACATGATATCACCCTTGCGCTGATCGCTGAAGTATCCCACGTTCATCCCCATCGTACGCTCAAACATCTCGTTACGCATACGTTGCAGGGTACGGGTACGCATCGTCTCAACAGTCATCGCACCCAAATAGCGGAACAGATTGCTCAACATATTTGAGGCGATCAGAATACTCGACAACAGAGCCAACAACCACGTCACGCGGAACTCCTCGCCAAAGATAGAGGTATAGGCGAAGTTCAAAACCTGATTCAAGCAATCTTCATTGAGCGCGATTTGCGGAAACTCATAGACAGGGATGAAACGATAGCCTTCAGAAAAGAGTGTGCCCACGATAGGCATGATCATCGTATAGGTCAGCGTATTAAAGAGCGCGTGCAACAACGAATAAAAGAAGTATGGCACAGCATAGCGACTCAGCGGAGAGGCAAACTCCATCAGGCGCAGATAGGTCTTCAACATCGAATTCTTCATATCTAAA
>CAYTGT010000111.1:0-5965 GCA_964437405.1 uncultured Alistipes sp. | reverse complement strand
ACATACCCTTGCTTGCTTCCACACCTGGGGGATTCTGTAGGAGCTGGTCGTATAAGACTTACCCAGGCACAAAGGTAGAAAAATTTTCATTACCGACAAACCCCAAAGCCGAAAAATTAAAATTTTTCTAAAACTAAACCCAATTTTCGCCTCTTTTGCCCCGTTTTTCTTTATGACGAGTTGGTCATTTGGCGCATAAATAGTATATTTGTTGATGATAAACCATTGATATAATATGAAACGAATCTTAATCCCGATAATTATAATTCTCGTCTTGTCGGCTGCGGCAGGCGTGTGGCTCTACAACTCTTTTTATGGTAACTGCGTCAAGCAACGCCATAGTCTGTTTGTCTATGCGAGCTACCCTTATGAGCAAGTGGCTGATTCGGTAGAGCAATATATAGGTAAAAAGTGGGCTTACGATCTCTATGCTAAACGTCTGGATCTGCAATCGACTCTCAAGGCTGGTCATTATGTTTTGGAGGAGGGTATGAGCGTGATCGAAGTGGTGCGTATGCTGAAGCTCGGTTTGCAGACTCCTGTAAATGTGACGATGAATAATGTCAAGACCCCTGCCTACCTTGCGGGAAAACTCTCGCGTCAGTTGCATGCTGATTCGGTGGAGTTGGTCAAGGTGCTGACCGATAAGAAATTGGCTGAGCGTTTAGGATTCTCTTCGCCGCTTACTATGTTTTCGATTTTTATCCCCAATACCTACGAATTTTATTGGACTGTGAAACCCGAAGAGTTTGTGGATCGTATGTATAAGGAGTATAAACGATTCTGGAACGGTGAGCGCGATAAGAAACGAGAGCGTTCGGGATTGAATAGGGTAGAGGTCTCGACTTTGGCCTCTATTGTCTACGAGGAGACTCGCAAGGTGGATGAGATGCCACGTGTGGCGGGAGTCTATGTCAATCGCTTGAAGCAGGGTATTCCGTTGCAGGCCGATCCGACTATCAAATACGCTATGCAGGATTTTGGCCTTCGCCGTATCTTGTATCGTCACTTGAAGTATGAGTCGCCATACAACACATATCTTAATCGCGGCTTGCCTCCATCACCGATCTGTATGCCGAGCATCGAGGCTATTGATGCTGTCTTGAATTTCGAGAAGCACGACTATATCTTCTTCTGCGCACGCCCTACGTTTGATGGTTATCATAACTTTGCGCGTACTTTGAAGGAGCATAATGCCAATGCTCGAGCTTATCAGGCGGAGCTTAACAGACGTAAAATCAAGTAGTAAATGCGAATCGTTGTTCTTGGCCCTGCGCACCCTTATCGTGGAGGTTTGGCCTCCATCATGCAGACTATGGCTCGCGAGTATCAGAGTCGTGGCCATGAGGTGAAGATTTATACCTTTACGGTGCAATATCCCGAATTGCTTTTCCCTGGTAAAAGCCAATTTGTCGATACTCCTGCGCCCGAAGATCTGCACATCGAGCGTGTGATGAATACGGTGAATCCTGTGAATTGGGTACGTCTTGGGTTGCGCTTAAAACGCGAGAAGCCCGATATGATCTTGATGAAATATTGGACACCATTCATGGCGCCATGTTTCGGTACTGTGGCACGTATTGCCCGAATGAATGGCGTGACGAAGGTGATTTGTCAGGTTGATAATGTCGAGCCTCATGAACATCATATCATAGACAAGCCTTGTAATCACTATTATTTAGGCGCGGTAGATGGCTTTGTCTATATGTCGGAACAGGTGCATGGCGAGTTGCAGGCATATTCATCTGCGCCACAGATATTCTCTCCACATCCGATGTTTGAAAATTTCGGTCAGCGAGTCGAGCGCCGAGTAGCGTGTGAGGCTCTTGGGTTGGATGCTGATGTTGAGTACACATTGTTCTTTGGTCTTGTGAGAGATTATAAAGGTCTTGATATGTTGCTTAAAGCGTGGGCTAAATGGCGACCCCAGAATCGAAAGTTACTTGTCGCGGGGGAGTTCTATACCGCTAAAGATCCATATCTGACGCTCATCAAAGAGTTGGGATTGGAAGATGATGTGGTGTTGCACGATTGGTTTGTCGAAGATGCTATGGTGAAAAATTATTTTTCAGTAGCAGACCTACTTGTTTTGCCATACCGTACAGCAACCCAAAGCGGTGTGACTCAGATCGCCTATAACTTCTCGGTGCCGATGTTGGTGACGCGTGTGGGTGGATTGCCTGAAATTGTACCAGATGGTAAGGTGGGTAGAGTTTGTGAGCCTGCGGTTGAGTCGATTGCAGATGCGCTTGAAGCGATCTATGCGGGTGATGATCTGCAATGCTTTGAGGTTAATTTCCCCGAAGAACGAAAGCGTTTCTCTTGGTCGGCGATGTGTGATAAATTGTTGGAAGTATATAATATGAAAAACTCCTGATCAGAATTTAGATCAGGAGTTTTTTTTATGGTCTGAAACGCTTATTTCTTGATATTAGGCTTTTCGAGGTTGTAACCCTCTGTCTTGTCGATGCGCTTCAAAATCATAGAGACAATGACCGAGATCACTCCAAAGAGTGCGAAGATCGACATTGGGATTGTGTAGTCGTATGTCGTGCCCTCAGCAGTCTCGATGATTGAGTGTTTCTGGATTACCGAGCCGATCAAAACAGGAACCATCGAAAGACCGATGTTCTGGATGTAGAAGATGATGGCGTAAGCCGAGCCCAACTGCTTCATCGGAATAATCTTCGGAACTGATGGCCACATTGCCGATGGTACGAGCGAGAATGCGATACCGAGGATAATCATGATGATGATTGCAAACCACCAAGCGTTGAGGATTGGCAAAGCGAACAACACGTGTACTACGGTGAGCAAGATAGAGCCGATGATCATCAGTGTAGCACCCTTACCCATACGGTCATAAAGCGAACCGAAAACAGGTGTGAGCAGGATTGTGCCGAATGGCAACATAGCAGGGATCAAACCTGCCAACTCTGGGTCTACATTATATTTATATATCATCAACTTTGTCGCAAACTTCAAGAATGGGAATACACCAGAATAGAACAATACACAGAGGATGGCGATAAGCCAGAAGCCCTTGTTTGTAAAGATGTATTTCAAGTCGCTGAATGAGAATCCCTCCTCGTTCTGCTCCTCAGCTACTGCCGCTACCGATGCATCTAACTTACGATCCATTACGCAATATACCAAGTATGAGAGGAAACCGATGCAGAGCAGTACTGCACCCAACAATACAGGTGAAGCCACATTACCCATCGCATTGGCAATAGGGAGTGAGCAAGCCAATGCTGCAGCTGTACCGATACGAGCTGTTGCCACCTGCAAACCCATCGCCAAAGCCATTTCATGACCTGTAAACCACTTTGCGATAACCTTAGTGACGGTGATACCTGTGATCTCGGCACCCATACCAAAAATGGCAAATCCCAAAGCAGCCAACGCAACCTGCATAGGGTATCCGAAGATCTCGGCAGAACCGAAGTCGCTGTTCAAAGCATACCACTTAATCAAAGTTCCGACAAACATCAGCGCCGAGCTCATCGTTCCAGTGAAACGTACGCCGCACTTATCCAAAATAATACCTCCAAGGAAGAGCATCAACAGGAATACGTTGATATATCCGTATGCGCCTGAGAAGAAACCATACTGATCGCTTGTCCATCCCAAACCGCCCTCCGATGGGAGCTTTGTGAGCAGATCCTCCAGCGGAGCCATCACATCGGTGATGAAGTAGCCGCACATCATCGTGAACGATACGATCACGAGGGCTGTCCAACGGGCTACTGCCGAGTCGTTGAGTCTAAATACTTTTGTCATAAATTTTATTTTAGTTTGTGTTAATAATCATCTGTTGTGTCTCTGCATACATGAGATATGGCGTAATATTTATTTCTCGCTTGCAGTGTAGTATTTCAACGCTTCATAGGCAGATGCTACACCCAATTCGCCCGCCTTTGAGAGATCGAGGAATCCCTTGCGGTTATCCTTCATGTAGATCTGTACCAAGCCGCGATTGTAGTAAGCCTCGCCGAAAGCGGGATTCAACTCAATAGCTTTGGTGTAGTCATCGTACGCCTCTGGTAATTTGTTCGATATCGCATACAGATTAGCTCGGTTGTAGTAGCTGTATGCAAAGTCGGGGTAGAGCTTTATCGCCTTGTTTATATCCTCTATTGCATCATCGTAATTGTATGTACGTGACCCGTTGCTACGCAAACGATTGGCTGGGTCAGAATCTATGGTGATTCGCTGATAAGAGTTGTCAATCGAAGAGATAAAGTCAATCATCTCGGCACGCGTGGTCGAACGGTTGATGTAGAGGAATGGGTTTGACGGATTCTCTGAAATTGCCAACGAGAGCGTGCTGACGGCATTGGTGTACTGCTTGATCAGGGTCTGTGAGATTCCTCGCTGGAAGTAGATGATCCAATCCAATCGTTCGGTACGCATACGTTCGGTGATCTGCATGTCCAACATCACAAGCGAGTCGGCCGAGATGTTGCTTTCGCTACAAGAGAGCACGATCAGTGGGTTGTCAATCTTGGTGCGGAAATCCACCTCACGCTGAGCATGGTATATGCTGTTGCGTGCCATCACGGCCGAGTCAGGACGCATCATTGTGTAGCGGAACAGAGGCATTAACTTGATGCTGACGCTCTGCGAACTGCCGTTGTCGGCCACGTTGTCAAAGTCGCTGCCTGTGAGTTTGGCATCGAACGAAAGCAACTTGTCGAACTTCTGTGTGGTGTCGGCATAAATCGAATATGTCGAATCGCTCAGACGGGATTTATACTCGGCGATCTTCTTTTCTGCGGTCTGTCTATCGGTTCTCGCACCCTTTGGATCGCCTGTCAGATATCTTAGGTAACTGCGGTTGAGGTAGGCATTAGCAAAGTCGGGGTAGAGCTTGATGGCTTTGGTGTAGTCCTCGATTGCGCTCTCTACCTCGCCAATCTGTGAGAGCAACATGGCACGGTTGTAGTAAACCAAAACATTCTTTGGAGAGTACTTTGCCACATGGTTGTAATCCTCCAACGCTCGGTTGTAGTCACCGATTTGTGAACGAACGATGGCGCGATTGAAGTATGTGAGCGAGTTGGTTGAATCCAGCTCAATCACACGGTCAAAATCACTCAGCGCCAACATCGGACGGTTGGTATCGGAGTAGACTAAAGCTCGGTTGAAGAACGAGAGCAGATATGCCGAATCGTGTTTGATGGCTGTGTCGAAATCCTGCTCAGCCTCTTTAAAACGCTTCTGCTGCATGTAAAGTACGCCTCGGCGGTTGTAGCCGTTGGGATCTTCACGATTGGTGCGGATGGCGGTCTCAAACTCTTCGTAGGCACGCACCGTATCCTTCAAGTAGAGGTAGCACATACCTCGATTGATGTAGGCATCGGCAACCTTCTTTTCGTGGCGGATAAACATGTCGAGATCCTTGATTGCCTCCTCGAATTGCTGATTCAGCAGACGTGTCACACCTCGGCTATAATAAGGCCCAGGTAGGTCGGGGCGTAACTCTATGGCTTCGTGAAAATCCTTCAGCGCATCATCATAATTGCCCAAGCGCGAACGAGTAATTGCTCGGTAGGTGTAGGCGATGGTGAAAACAGGGTTTTTCTCGATGGCGATAGTGAAGTCGGTGTCGGCTCCCAGCAGATCGTCCATGTTATATTTGGCGATACCACGCAGAAAGTAACCCTCATAGGCGTCTTGGTCGAAGCGTAACAAAACATTCAGGATCTTTATGGCCTCCTGATAGTTGTTGTTCATCATCGACTGACGACCCATGTGGAAAAAATACTCCTTGTTGTATTGTGTGCTCGCGCTCCATGCCACGATAACCAACACAACGGTAAGGATATATTTAATAACTCTCTTTGTCATACGCTACTAACTCTTTCTCTGCTATTCTAAACGCTTTGCCGCCAGATTTATTGTTGATCATAACCGAAACGGCGCAACTGACGCTCGTTGTTACGCCAATCCTCCTGCACCT
>CAYTGT010000110.1:0-6046 GCA_964437405.1 uncultured Alistipes sp. | reverse complement strand
GTTGAGCCGCTATGACTCTTCTACACAGCGTGAGTCTGAGATCAAGAACATGTCTGCAGTATTTACTGAGCTCAAGAAGGAGATCCTTCCTAAGTTGCGCCGCGCACAGCTCGTAAACAGCACAGATATCAAGGGTAAGACAAATGACGAGATGGCTGTACTCATCAACTCTGGTCGTTTGGATGAGCTCACAAACGAGGAGCTCCTCTACATGGCTGAGAGCGTACTTGAGGATGCAAAGGCTAAGGCTACAGTTTTGGAGTACACAGCTAAGAAGTTCAACGATGCTCGCGCTTACAACAACTTGGGTGTTGTTCTTGCACAGCTCGGCCAGAAGGCTCAGGCACTCACAGCATTCGAGAAGGCTGCTCAGTTGGGTCTTAACAACAACGAGCTCAACAGCAACCTCGCATTGGCTAACCTTGCTAACGGCAACATCGCTAAGGCTCAGCAGTATGCTACAGCAGCTGATGCTAAGACTAAGTCTTTGATCGCAGCAGCTCAGGGTAGCTACAGCGCAGCGGCTTCTACACTTTCAGGTTACAACGCTGCCGTTGCTTCTACACTCAACAACGATCTTACAGCTGCTAAGAAGGCTATATCTTCAGAGACAACAGCTAAGGCTGACTATTTGCGTGCTGTAATCGCTTCTAAGGAGGGTGATTTGGAGACTGCAAAGGCTCAGCTCAAGAGCGCTATTGCTAAGGATGCATCTTTGGCTCAGAAGGCTTTGAAGGATGTTAACCTTGCAAACCTCTTCGCAAGCGGTTTCAAGCTCTAATACAATAGAGACAAATTATAGAAAACTGTCCGACTTGAGTAGGTCGGGCAGTTTTTTTGTATAGGAGAGGAGTGATTTTGACAGCAAAAAACTATTGTCTCGTTCTAATATGGCGTTACATGGCTTAATGTTCAAAGAGCGTTATATGCTCATATATCGAATATTTACGTTGTAGATGGTTTGTTGAGCGAGGATGTGTATGGAGTAACTATGATATATCAACCAGATAGAGGTATACAATACTACTTGATGAGAGTACGAACCGTAGCTTATTAAAAGGAGTTGACTAAGAGAAAGCCTGACCGATAGTTATGAATCAGATACTAATTTCGTGTTGTATAGGGAGCTGCTATCAAAATTGAGTTTTTATTGGATATGCTACCATGTATTTTGCAAATATACAACAAGAGGTTGTCCGATATACTTGTCAGACAACCTCATTTGAGAAAATTTTGATATTTTTGAGTTAATTCATGTAACGATTTTTTATGACAATACAGCAACTTTTCGATTACTTCTTTGTTGCAGTCTGTGAGATGTTGATGATAAAATCACCCATACGCTCGATCTCAGAGATAACATCCAAGTAGTAAACACTGCTCAAGTAGCAAGAGCCGTTCTTCTCGATACGTTTGATCTCCTCCTCGCGCAAGATGTTGCGCATCTCATTGATCTCGATCTCGCAATCGACAGCAGCCTTGAGACCCAATGCACTCTCATCGTTGCGTGCCAAGTTGTCGATCATCACAACGTAGCTTTTATCCACCAAGTCGATCATTGTGTTGATGTTCTTCAAGTTCCACTCATCGAAAGACTTACCCTGAATGTTGCGGCGCGACAGGATGCGGCTGATAGCCTCGCCCGAATCGCCCAAACTCTCCAACTCGTTGATAACTTTATACATTGAGTTGATTGTGCTGCGAGTGTGCTCGCTGATCTCCTCTTGAGGTATGGCGTTGAGGAATGCTGCGATCTCGAACTCAATACGGTCAGCGATCTCCTCATACTTCACCAACTTCTGACGATACTCCTCGAAATCAGACTCTTTCTGTGCATTTACTGCCTGACGGATATATTGCAAACCGTTGCGTGAGATCTCGGCAAAGTGCAAAATCTCCTTGTGTGCCTGTCCGATTGCAAACTCTGCGGTAGAGATATTTCCAGCCGAGATATACTTCAAGCGGAATGCCTCATCCTCAGGATTTGGCTTGCTCTTGATGATTGCAGTTACAATTTTAGCCAACTGAGGGATAAACCAAATCAAGATGCAAGTGTTGAATGTGTTAAACAATGTGTGGAACATTGACAAACCGTAGAGAGCTGCTGTAGACTCGTCTGAAGTAGGATCCATAACGCCCGAATTTACCAACTCGGTAGGGTTTGGAAGACCCATTGCAGCGATAAGAATACCAATCAGAGCGGTGAAAGGCTTAAAGAGCAAAAGCGCCCAGATCACACCGAAGACATTGAAGAGTGTGTGAGCCAAAGCTGCACGCTTCGCATTGGTATTGGCAACAGCTGCGGCGATGTTGGCTGTGATAGTTGTACCGATATTCTCACCCAATACCATCGCTGCTGCCATGTGGAATGGGATCCAACCCAAGCTCATCATAATCAGCGTCAACGCCATTGTAGCACTCGATGATTGCAAAACGAGAGTCAACACTGTACCGAATACAAGGAAAATAAGCACAGAACCGAAGCCATGCTCTGTCCAACCCTGAATGAATGAGAGAACCTCAGGTGTTTCGTTCAAATCGGGCACCGACTCCTTCATCAGTGAAAGACCCAAGAAGAGGAGTGCAAAACCGATTATAAACTCACTGATATTGCGGCGGTTTTCGCTCTTAGCGATACTAAGCAGGAATCCTACTGCCATGAGTGGTACGGCGAGGATCGAGATGTCAGCCTTGAAACCCAAAAGAGAGATAAGCCATGCCGTAACGGTTGTACCGATATTTGCACCCATGATCACGCCGATTGCCTGCTCCAATGCGAGCAAACCTGCGTTCACGAAACCTACAACCATAACGGTTGTGGCGCTCGATGATTGTATGATACTTGTGATTGTGAGACCTGTGGTTACACTCTTAATACGATTTGATGTCATTGCCTCCAAGAAACGGCGCAGACGATCACCCGCGGCCTTCTGAAGTCCTGTACTCATCAAGTTCATTCCATAGAGGAACATACCGAGAGCACCCAATAAAGTAAATACTTGTAAAATCATAAATTTTAAGTTTTGTTAACGCTTTTTGCAAATTTTATTATTTTGCACTGCAAGTTTAGGTGCTAAATGTTAATATAATGTTTGCAAATTGTTAATTAATTGCTAATTGTGGCTTAAAAATATTCAAAAATATAAAAATCAAACCAATAATGGCAGATTGAGCCCTGTCGGTTGATTTTTTCTTGACGGGGTTAATGTGGTAAAGAAAACGGATGATTATGGCTCGATGCAGAGCCTGTGGATTAGTATGATGAGTTCGTTTTTATTCTTTGAAGCTACGGGGAGTAGCCATCTCATCATGTAGTGTGCTATTGTAGAACGGATATTTATCGTCTTGCCGACTTTGATAGTCGTAGTGTTAATGATGCGTTGGGGAGTGTGAACTCGCTGAGCGATACGCGATGTTGGTGATGGAGGGAAGTTGGTTCTGACTCTTGAGTGGAGCGCTGCGGGGTCGCTCTCGAAATCAGTTTCGTAGGAGAATTGCTCGAAATGTATCTCCGTTATGGTATCGCTGATCTGAGTATGGCAATAGGCCACAGGCTTTAGCTCTAAAAATCCCGCTAAGGAGGCAAGTAGAGCTATGCTAATGTATAACAGCGTATATAGTTTATTCTCCATTACTTAGGCAAAGTTAATATAATAATTGGCTTTTCCATTGTTTTTTTGTTTTATCTTTATGTTAATTGTTTATGTGTGGCGTCTCTTTCTGGATAAGTATGCTTTTGTATTACGCCTTCTGACAAAATAGAGGTTGTCCGATAAATCCATCGGGCAACCTCCTTAATCGAATTTTTATGGATGTTTCACTTTTTGCCTAATCACCATCTTCTAAAGAGAAGATCTCCTCGACAGGCTTCTGGAAGATGCGTGCTATCTTCAGCGCAAGTATTGTCGATGGGACGAACTTGCCGCTCTCGATGGCATTTATCGTTTGGCGGCTCACATCAGCGGCATCGGCCAACTGCTGTTGAGTCATGCGCACCTCGGCGCGGGCTACTCTGATCTTATTGTTCATCCTCTGCTCCTTTCTTCATGCGCCATATCTTATAGCGGAAAACCGCCATAAAGATAAGCAAAATCGTGAACATGTTATACATCATCACATTCAGAAAATCCAAGTCATATACCGCCACCGCCGCCACAATCAGTAACGCATAGTTGATGTAGAGGGCCGTAAGCAGCGAGTTCAGACGTATGTGTGCAATCATTTCGTCTTCGCGTTTCTCCTCGGAGCAGGTGACGAGTATCGCTCCTATGACAGTGCCGATGATGGCGATATTGTTAAAGATATAACCCGTGTAGAACCCCTCAAAAAGATCCAAGTCGAAACCCTCAAAAAGAAGAGTAACGTCAAGCGCGAGTGCAAGAGTGAATATAACCCATCCAACTTTCTGAAGGCGGTGTGGAAAAAGCAAATTTTTCATAGTCGTAATAGTTTTATAGTTTGTAATAGAAATAGTTTATAGTGTAAATTTTCGGCTTTGACGCTTAAGTATGCGCATCTTGTGCTCGAAACGAGCATAATACAGTACCCAAATAAGGAATGGCACAAATGTCGATTCATCGCGCGTGATGTAAGGCATGTCATCCGAGAAGATTGTCAGGGCGATATGCGCTGCGGTGTAGATAATCATGACCAAATAACAAATCTCCTTGAGCGTTTCGCCTCGAAGCTGGGCCGTCATCTCATCTTCAACCTTCTCGCGTGAGCAGGTGATGAAAAATATGGCAAGGTATAGCGCAATGCTGATCACTCGGCGAAATAACATGAGTTGATTCATATTCTCCATGTCGAGACTAACGTACCCATCATCGGGCAACACGTTTGTCACGATGATCTGGATAACCAATGCAACGAGTATCGCCAATAGAAGTATCTGACCTGTAATTTTGAAGGGGTGGGGTAGAAGCCAATTTTTGAAGCAACCTTTTATTGAGCCGAAAAGGTCGAACGAATTTCTGTGTTTCATAATTGTAACGGTTATAAAATTATCTCCTCTTTCAGGTTACGGGTTGCAATCCAGCGGCGCAGAAGATGCACTGCAGGCAGTATAACCATAAAAATTGCAAAGTTGTTGTAAATGTTCTGCACAAGGAAGGTTGGCGCTCCCATTGGTAGAAATGCGCAGGCGTAGCAGGCGATGTGCAAGGCGATGTTGATACAGAGCGCAATCCATAGCGAGCGCAATCGTTCGTTGATGGTCATCTCGTCTTCAACCTTCTCGCGCGAGCAGAATATCATCGCTCCGCCGATATATAGTCCAAGTGCGATCAATGGGTTGAATGTGTGGGGTGCGTCACCTGCACCATACCACATCAACTCTCCATTTGGCGCTTCGGTTTGAACTTTGTCGTAAATCAGGCGTGACCAAGTGGGGAAGTCGAAGTCGGGGTCGGCAAGTTTAGGTCCCAAAAGAGCATGCGCCCATTCGGGAGTCTGGTGTACCCAATTATAGATCGCGACCAAGCCAGCAGCTATTGCCACGACCCAGATCGCAATGCCAATCGGGCGACACCAATGAGGTAAAAGCAGTCGTTTCATGGTAGTTGAAAGTGTTTTTAATAGTTAAAAGTTCTGTTTCGTCTTGTGATAACACTACAAATGTAAAACAAACTTTACAAAATGACAAATTATTTTGACAAAATATTTTGTGTGCAAAAAATTAGGGGACTACTTATAGTCCCCTAAAATATTTGTGCGAAAAAATATCAACTGAATTAAAACTCCGAAGTGAAGTGGAAACGTATATCCTTAAAATTCTCCTGCGCTAAGGCCAAAGCATAGCTTGTGTCGGCTAAGAATACATCGCGGCCGTGTTTGTCGATAGCCATGTTGGTATGCTTGCGGCGCTTGAAATCAGCGAGCTGCTCCTGATTGTCGCTCTCGATCCAACAAGCCTTGTAAATCGAGATAGGCTCCCAGCGACACATCGCACCATACTCATGCTCCAAGCGATATTGGATAACCTCAAACTGCAACTGACCCACTGTGCCGATAATTTTGCGGCCGTTCAGACTTGATGTAAACAACT
>CAYTGT010000109.1:0-6080 GCA_964437405.1 uncultured Alistipes sp. | reverse complement strand
GTTATCGTTGTGGCGTGGAGGCTGTTCTTGTGTGGGATGTTGCGCGATGGTTGACTTTAGGCGGAAACGCAACGCTGAGCCGCAACAAAATCAGAAACTATGTCGATATGTTGGCCGAGAGCCCAACGTATGGCGAAAATCTTGGCACGATGACGATTGCCTACTCGCCCGATTTTATGGCTTCGGCATATTTGGATCTGCACACAAAGGGTTTTGAAGCAGTGTTACGCACACAGCATGTAGGAGAGCAATACTTTACTAATAACGAAATTGATGCCCTCTCGCTCGATAGCTATACTGTGACAAATCTCGACTTGGCTTACACCAAAAAGCTCTCTTTAGAGAAGAAGGTGCGCTTCGGTGTGACGATCTACAATCTCTTTAATACAGAGTATTGCAGCAATGGTTATGGCTATTCATATATGTGGGATGGCGTGCGTTACGATGAGGCTTATTACTTCCCGCAAGCACCGTTGCATGTGTTGGCAAATGTTACCATTACGTTCTAAAGATTTATAGCGGTGGATTGGAAACTTGTGTTGCAGATCGTTGGCGTAGTGCTCGGACTGCTCTATCTCTATTTAGAGTATAAGGCAAATATCTGGCTATGGGTGGTGGGTTTGGTTATGCCCATTGTGCATGGTGTGCTGTATTTTCGTTCGGGATTATATGCCGACTGCTCGATGCAGATCTACTATATTTTGGCAGGATTATATGGCTTGGCGATGTGGCGCCGCAAGGGTGGAGGTGTGAGCACAAAAGGCAAATCATCATCTCAGAGTGAAAACTCCGCTTCGGCATTGCCAATCAGCAAAACACCTCTGCCGATATGGGCGGGCATAGTTGGAGTCTATGCGTTGTTGCACGTGGCGATATATCTTCTGCTGGTCAGCTTTACCGACAGCAATGTCCCCTTTTGGGATTCGCTGACTACGGCGCTCTGCATTGTAGCATATTGGATGCTCTCGCGCAAGTATGTCGAGCAATGGTTGGTGTGGCTGGTCGTGGATGTGGTGACGGTGGGGCTGTATCTATACAAGGATATTCCGCTGACGGCTTCGCTATATCTGATCTATTCGGTGTTGGCTGTTGTGGGTTATCGCCGTTGGTTGAGGATGATGCGAGAAGTTGTCTGATAACATAAATTTATTTTCAGGCGCTCTTTTGTAGTTGGGTATTTGGCTTGCGGGGTCGAAATGTTGGGTAAAACTTTACGATTTCGAGAAAAAATAGTAACTTTATAGCCAAATGTATTTGACTATGAAAGAGCGTTTTTTGATGGCTGGAGAGACAGCCTTGCATATAGCCGATTCGGGCGTTGGTGAGAAGTGTGTAGTGCTGTTGCACGGATATTTGGAGTCGATGTATGTGTGGGATGATTTTCTGCCGCTGTTGACTCCTCACATGAGAGTTATCACGGTGGATATCCCAGGACATGGTGTGTCGGAGGTCAAAGGCGAAGTGCACACGATGGAGTATGTGGCCGATGTGCTGAAGGATATGCTGGATGCAATGGGGTTGGAGAAGGTGACTTTGGTGGGTCACTCAATGGGCGGTTATGTCTCGTTGGCATTTTGTTCGAAGTATGCCGAGCGATTGGATGGTCTGGTGTTGCTCAGTTCTTCACCATTCCCCGATAGTGAGCTTAAGCGAGAGAATCGCCGCCGCGAGATTGCTTTGGTGAAGTTGGGCAAGAAGGATGCTTTGGCGAGAGTAGCTCCCGAAGCGGGTTTTGCCGAGCATAATCGTGCGCGTCTGCGTAGCTATATTGACGACTTGGTGGAGCAGGTGCATATCACTGAGGATGAAGGAATCGTGGCGCTCTTGAACGGTATGATCGAGCGTGTGGATCAGAACGAGATGCTCAGCAAGTGCGGCGTGAAGCAGTTGTTTATCTTGGGTAAGCATGATAATTACATCCCTGTGGAGGCTGCTGAGGAGTTTATTAAGCTGAATCCGCAGGCGAAGGTCGTGTGGTTGGAAAATTCGGGTCACATGGGATTTATCGAGGAGCCAGAGGCTACAGCTGAGGCGTTGAAGGAGTTTGTGTTGGGGTAAATAATGAAGTGATGAATTATAGACATCTTACAGATATCGAAATTCAGACTCTACAGGCTCAATCTTGTAGAGCTGAAGATTGGAGTAGAATACAAGTATGTGAAGGATTCTCTCCACAATATATTTGTAATGTGATATTTTCAGGCGATATCTATTTGGGAGTATTTGAAGCCAAATACACATTGCCTTGTGGAATTACAAAACAATCGGGTATTCGTAATGCAACCCTTCACAATGTAAAGATTGGAGATAATTGTCTAATTGAGAATATTCGTAATTATATAGCTAACTATGATATTGCATCCAATAGTTTGATAGAGAATGTCGATATCATGCAAGTGGTGGGTTGTAGTTCGTTTGGAAATGGAGTGGCGGTTTCGGTTCTTAATGAAACAGGTGGGCGAGAGGTATATATCAATGATAAATTATCAGCTCATTTGGCATATATAGCAGCATTGTATCGTCATCGTCCAATATTGGTTGCTAAGATAAAGGAGATAACAGATTATTATGCGGCAAAGCACTCCTCATCAATGGGTAAAGTTGGTCGTAATGTCACGATATCAAATACAGGAACGATAGAGAATGTTTGTATAGGAGATTGTTGTACGATTCATGGTGCTAACCGTTTGCGAAACGGAAGCATTAATAGTAATGAACAAGCTCCAGTACACATTGGAGATGGTGTTGTTTGTGATGATTTTATTATTTCCAGCGGATCAAGTGTTGAGGATGGTGTTATGCTTACTCGTTGTTTTGTAGGACAGGCATCATATCTCGGTCACAATTATTCGGCATCTGATTCTCTATTTTTTAGTAATTGTCACGGAGAGAATGGTGAAGCATGTGCAATCTTTGCAGGTCCATTCACCGTTACACATCATAAATCAACACTCCTTATTGCTGGAATGTTCTCGTTTATGAATGCGGGGTCAGGCTCGAATCAGAGTAACCACATGTATAAGCTTGGGCCTATACATCAAGGAACGCTTGAACGAGGTGCAAAAACTACATCAAATTCATATATCTTGTGGCCTGCGAGGGTGGGTGCATTTTCGTTGGTTATGGGGCGACATGTGAAAAATTCTGATACATCGAATTTGCCATTTTCGTATTTGATAGAGGAGAATAATACAACCTTCCTTGTTCCTGGAGTAAATTTGCGTTCTGTTGGAACAATAAGAGATGCTCAAAAATGGCCACAAAGAGATCGCCGTTCAGACCCTCACAAATTGGATTATATAAACTATAATCTGCTTAGCCCTTATACCGCACAAAAAATGTTTAAGGGTTTGGAAACTCTTAAGAATTTGCGATATGCAAGTGGTGAATTATCGGATGTTTATTCGTTTCATAGTGCAAAAATTAAAAATTCATCGTTGCGTAACGGTATAAAGTTCTATGAAATGGCGATACATAAATTTCTGGGTAATTCAATTATCAAGCGATTAGAGGCTATTTCATTTTCTTGTGATGATGATATTCGTAATAGGCTTCGTCCAGATTGTGAAATCGGACGTGGGGAATGGGCGGATTTGTCGGGGCTTATAGCTCCTAAAAGTGAGATAGATAAACTTATTGACGGCATAGAGTCAGGTAATATAAATCGTTTAAAATACATTAATGCCGAGTGGGAGCGTATGTACGAAAATTACTACACTTATGAGTGGCGTTGGGTGTATGACAAAATAGAATTGTTTTATGGAGTTGATCCTGAGAAGATAACGGCAAAAGATATAGTTCGTATTGTTAGAGAGTGGCAGCAAGCTGTTGTGACACTTGATAGAATGTTATACGATGATGCTCGTAAGGAGTTCTCTTTAGCATCACGTACGGGCTTTGGAGCGGATGGAACTCGTACAGAAAAGGATATGGATTTTGAGCAGGTACGAGGAGATTTTGAGAGCAATCCGTTTGTTGTGGCGGTATTAAAACATATCGAAAATAAGAGTGCTTTAGCAGAAGAACTGATTGGTCGCATCAGTCACTTGATATGTGAATAGAGAGAATAGTTAGATAAATATAACAAAGTATTATTGAGATAAAATTTAGGGGCATGATGAGAAGATTGTTTGCTTTGGTGGCGGTTGTGGTGTTTGCTTGGGGGCAGGCATCGGCGCAGAAACAAGAGAGTGGGTACCCGATTGAGCAGGTGCCGTTTACGAGTGTGAAGGTGGCGCCCGATACATTCTGGGGACAGCGACTCAAGGCGAGTCGTGAGGTGACGATCCCTTTAGCTTTCAGCAAATGTGAGGAGACGGGTCGCTATAACAACTTCTCAAATGCGGCGGCTCACATGAAGGATCCGAACAAGGTGTTTAAGGTCAACGGCGTGGGCTTTTCGTTCGATGACACCGACCCTTACAAGACTATCGAAGGAGCAAGCTATCTGTTGCAGACCTATCCCGATAAGGAGTTGGAGAAGTATGTAGATAGCGTGATAATGGTTATTGCCAGCGGTCAAGAGCCTGATGGTTATCTCTATACTGCGCGTACCCAAAATCCTGATGATCCGCACCATTGGGCAGGCCCGACACGTTGGTCGAAGGTGGAGGATCTCTCGCATGAGTTCTATAATTTGGGTCATCTTTGCGAGGCGGCTGTAGCTCACTATCGTGCTACGGGTAAGCGTTCGTTGTTGGATATCACGATCCGTTATGCCGATTGCGTGTGCCGCGAGGTGGGCGATGGCGAGGGTCAGGCGTGTGTAGTGCCTGGACACCAGATTGCCGAGATGGGTTTGGCAAAACTCTATACCGTGACGGGCGATAAGCGCTATCTGGATATGGCCAAATTCTTCCTCGATAAGCGTGGTTACACCACCATTAAGACCGAATATAGCCAGAGCCATAAGCCTGTTTTGGAGCAGGATGAAGCAGTGGGACATGCCGTTAGAGCGGGTTATATGTATGCAGGTATGGCCGATGTGGCGGCACTGACGGGCGACAAGAGTTATATCGAGGCGATTGATAGAATCTGGGAGAACATCGTTTCGAAGAAGTTGTATATCACTG
Organism: uncultured Alistipes sp.; assembly: GCA_964437405.1. Classification (GTDB taxonomy): domain Bacteria; phylum Bacteroidota; class Bacteroidia; order Bacteroidales; family Rikenellaceae; genus Alistipes. The sequence goes on along the minus strand of CAYTGT010000109.1, from coordinate 1,008 downwards.
GTGGTGTGGGTGCGACATCTTCGGGCGAGGCGTTCGGAAAGAACTACTACTTGCCAAATCTCTCGGCATATTGTGAGACTTGCGCTGCCATTGCGCAGGTGTATCTCAATTACAGACTCTTCCTCTTGCATGGCCACAGCAAATACTACGATGCGTTGGAGCGTACGCTATATAATGGTGTGATTTCAGGAATCTCGATTGACGGAGGTCGTTTCTTCTACCCCAATCCATTGCAGTCGACAGGTCAGCACCAGCGTCAGCCATGGTTTGGTTGCGCTTGCTGTCCGAGCAATGCGGCGCGATTTATCCCTTCGGTACCTCAATATGTCTATGCGGTGAAGGATGCGAACCTCTATGTGAACTTGTTTATGAGCAATAGTGCCGAGATGGAGGTTGGTGGCCGCCGCGTGGAGCTTAAGCAGACGACAAACTACCCTTGGTGTGGCGATGTGGATATCGAGGTGATGAAGGCGAAGGGCGAATTTGCACTCAATATCCGTATTCCAGGTTGGGTCAGAGGCGAAGTTGTGCCGAGCGATCTGTATAATTATGTGGATGGCAAGCGCTTGGGTTACAGCGTGATGGTGAACGGCGAGAAGGTCGAGAGCGAGTTGCGTGACGGATACTTTGTCGTGGAACGTAAGTGGGCGAAGGGCGATAAGGTGCAGGTGCATTTCGATATGGAGCCTCGTTTGGTGAAGGCTCATGCTAAGGTGGAGCAGGATCGCGGCAGGGTGGCTGTAGAGCGTGGCCCGCTGGTGTATTGTGCTGAATGGGCAGATAATAGCTGTAATGTATTGAATATTCTGCTCAATCGTAATCCGCAGTTTGAGTTGGGCAAGAAGCAGATAGCTCAGACCGATGTGCAGACGCTGACAACATCGGCGCAGACTCTCTCGTTCGATAAGACAGGACGTTTGGTGGTGCAGGATGAGAGCCTGGTGCTGATTCCATATTACGCTTGGGCACATCGCGGTAATGGTAATATGGCGGTGTGGTTGCCTTATG
>CAYTGT010000108.1:0-6096 GCA_964437405.1 uncultured Alistipes sp. | reverse complement strand
AACCTGCGTCAACAGCGCACTGCAACTCATGCTCGAATGTGTGGCCCGCTAAAGTAGCGTGGTTAACCTCGATATTGATCTTGAAATCCTTATCCAAGCCGTTTGCACGCAAGAAACCGATAACGGTTTCTGTGTCAACATCGTATTGGTGCTTCATTGGCTCCATTGGCTTAGGCTCGATGAGGAATGTACCCTTGAAGCCCTGCTTGCGAGCGTAGTCGCGAGCCATCTTAAGCATTGTAGCCAAGTGAGCTTTTTCACGCTTCATATCGGTGTTGAGGAGTGACATATAACCCTCGCGGCCGCCCCAGAATACATAGCAATCACCACCCATAGCGATCGTTGCGTCAATCGAGTTTTTGATCTGCAACATAGCGCGTGCAGCAGCCTTGAAATCAGGGTTTGTCGAAGCACCGTTCATATAGCGCTTGTGGCCGAATACGTTGGCTGTACCCCACAAGAGTTTGATACCTGTCTCCTCCTGCTTCTGTTTAGCATACTCAACAATCGCCTTCAAATTTGCCTCATACTTCTTTGGATCTGGATCCTCGTCAATCAAGTCTACATCGTGGAAACAGTAGAACTCGATGCCCATCTTCTGCATAAACTCGAAACCTGCATCCATCTTAGCCTTAGCACGCTCCAAAGCGCAAGCTGATTCATTCCAAGGGAATGTCTTTGTGCCAGGACCGAACTGATCTGCACCCTCAGCACAGAGTGTGTGCCACCATGCCATTGAGAAACGGAACCAATCCTTCATCTTGCGGCCTGCAACGACCTGCTCAGGATTGTAATAACGAAATGCCAAAGGATTTCTTGAATCCTTACCCTCGAATTGGATCTTACCAATCTCAGGGAAATACTGCTTTGCCATAGGTTCTTAATTTTAAATTGGTTATTTTTAGGTTTTATCTCTATTTAGTTTCGTTTTAAACGTAGCTCTAACTCTCGCTTCCAAGCCTGATAGCTTCTCTCTAACGTCTCGGCGTTCTCTGCCTGAGGCTCGATTACTTCCAAGCAACGCAATGAAGCAAAAGCCTCCTCGCGATTTGCATATAATCCAGCTCCCAATGCTGCACCGCGTGCTGCGCCCAACGAACCATCAGTATTGAATAGCTCAATACGCGAACCTGTCAGAGTCGAAAGTGTCTGGCGGAAGAGTGGAGAAAGGAATAGATTTGCCTTGCCTGCACGTATCACATCAGGTTTGAGTCCCAACTCGCGCATCAGGTCAATACCGTAGCGGAATGAGTATGCAATACCCTCTTGCGCGGCACGCAACATGTGCGATGAGTTGTGGCGGTTAAGGTCAAGACCCACTATCTGAGCGCCCGTCATACGATTCTCCAAAACTCGCTCTGCTCCGTTGCCGAAAGGAAGTACGATTACTCCGTCAGAGCCGACAGGAGCCTGCCCGGCCAATTCGTTCATCTGAGCGTAATCCATGCTTTGCTGCATGATGTTGCGTCTGAACCACGAATTGAGGATTCCTGTACCGTTTATGCAGAGCAAAATACCATATCGTGGAGTTTCGGGCGAATGATTTACGTGTACAAAAGTATTTACGCGCGAGAGTGAGTCGGCCTTTGGAGTATCCACTACGCCATAAACCACGCCGCTTGTGCCAGCTGTCGCTGCAATCTCGCCTGCCTCCATCACGTTGAGTGAGAATGCGTTATTTGGTTGGTCGCCCGCGCGATATGAGATAGGAGTGCCCTCTGGTATACCCAAAAGTTCTTCTGTCGCTTTGTCTGTCGTAGCCTCTATACCGATTGAGACTCCAGCGTAAGGGATTATCTGCTGAGGAATACCGTAGTAGTCGGCCACAAAATCTGCTCGTTTGTTCTCCTTGAAGTCCCACAAAATCTGTTCTGATAGACCGCTCACCGAAGTCGAGATCTTGCCTGACATACGATATGCGATATAATCGCCTGGCAATACGAAACTCTCCACCTGCTCGAATACCTCAGGCTCGTTGCGCTTCACCCACGCCAATTTCGATGCTGTGAAGTTTCCTGGCGAGTTTAGAGTATGCTCCAAGCAGTAGTCGCGACCGATGGCCTCCAATGCCTCTGCTCCGATCTCCACTGCACGCGAATCACACCAGATGATGGATTTGCGTACGGGGCGATGCTTCTTATCCAAAGCGACCAATCCGTGCATCTGGTATGTGATGCCGATTGCCGCGACATCCTGCATCGAATGTTCTTTGGCGATCTTGCCTACTCCTTCAACAACATACTGCCACCACATGTCGGGATCTTGCTCTGCCCAACCGTTCTGCAATGCCTCGATAGGCATCTCCTGCGATGGATTTGTCGATGAAGCCACGCACTCGCCCGACTCGATGTCGAGCAACGAAACCTTAATAGATGATGAACCAATGTCGATTCCTAAACTCTTCTTACCCATAGCGATATGATTTTCGTTCTGTTTTGTATCTTTTTTTAGTACCTCCAATTATCAATAAATCCCATCTTTAGTTTAGCTTTGACCGCTCGGTGATAGGCATGACGGTTGAAGGTGAAGTATTCGGCAGGTTTATGTGCTACTCCCTTCTGCTTTTCGCCTGTCGGCGAGAGAAATCCCGTAGAGAACATCTTTTTGCGGAAATTACGATTGTCGATCTCTATGCCTAACACCGCCTCGAAAAGTCGTTGTAGCTCACTGATCGTAAATTTTCGAGGTAATAATTCAAAGGCGATAGGCGAGAGCTGCATCTCGCGGTAGAGCATCGCTAAAGCCGATGAGAGGATGTGTTTGTGATCCATCGCAAGTCGTTGGATCTCGTCAATCGAAACCCATCTTCCACCTCGTTTTGTGACGTGATCAAGCAGTCGGTTGTCCAACTTTACAAGAGCATAGTATCCCACCGTCACCACACGTTCGGTCTGAATCTGATATTTCTGGCGAATCCACTCCAACTCCTCGCCTCGCACTCGTTCGGGGTCAGAGAAGATTTCAAGTTGTTTGAGGTAGTGTATCTTCATCGATGTCACGCTCTCCAACACTCTCACAGCGGCTTGAATCAGCGTCTCGTTTTGCTGAATCATCGAGCCTGGTAATTTCATTCGCTCCAAATTGCTATAGGCTGAGCGCTCAATCAAGAGTACCCTTAACGCCGTACCATCGAACCCGAAGAGAACGCAGTCTACCGATAGCGATTGATTAGTCTGTATAGGCATATAATTATAACTCTTTTGCGTAATGTAAAATTAGCTGATTTTTTCAGCTTTGGCAAACTTGTCGTAAAATATACGCTAAGTGGAGCTTGAATAATGCTCTATAACATATTGCGGGCGTGTTTTTATTATGGTATATTATACGCTAACACCCCTCAGTCGAAAATCTCCACATCTCCCCAAAAACAGCAGAGGGTGCTAACTTAAAATGTTAACACCCTCGTAAAGTTAAAATCCGTTGGAACTGTCTAATAAGGCTCTTTTGTCGTTAAGTTCCTTTTGGTTGCTTTGCTCGGCATAGTATGCAAGCATCCTTTGCCCTCACTTAATCACAACATTATTCTCGCCCTCAAATCCTCATTTACGCCACAGTAAACTGCGGTCTTCGAGGCTTCGATGGCCGAAAAATAGCACTTGTTAAACAACTTCTAAACAATGGAGGTTGTCCGATACACTTGTTGGACAACCCCTTGCGGTTAAATGAATATATACTTTAATATAAATAATATGGCAAGTACATACATTGCAGGCTTCAGTTTGCTGAATTTACCACACAAAGCGTTAAGCAATACATAGCTGATCATACCTGTGAGGATACCATCTGAAATTGAGTATGCCATCGGCATCACGATGATACAGATAAATGCAGGGATAGCCTCTGTATAGTCGCTAAAGTCGATATTGCGGATAGGCTCCAACATTAACAATCCCACGATAATCAAAACAGGTGCAGTAGCTGCCGATGGGATTGAGAGGAAGAGTGGTGAGAAGAAGAGTGTGATGGCGAAACAGCAAGCAATGGCAAAAGCTGTAAGACCTGTACGGCCGCCCTGAGCTACACCTGCAGCACTCTCTACGAATGTTGTTGTGGTAGATGTTCCGAGCATAGCACCTGCTGTCGTAGCCACTGAGTCAGCCAAAAATGCCTCATTCAGACGTGCAACGTTTCCATCCTTATCCACCATTCCAGCCTTAGTACATACGCCAATAAGAGTTCCTACTGTGTCGAACAGGTCGATAAAGAGGAATGTGAAGATAACCACGATCATGTCGAGCGAGAAGATGTGATCCCACTCAAATTTGCAGAAGATTGGCTCGATAGAGTCAGGCATTGATACTACTCCCTTAAACTCTGTAATACCCATCGGGATACCGATAGCTGTCGTAGCCAAGATACCGATCAACATTGCGCCACGTACATTCTTTGCATAGAGCACACCTGTCAGCAATAGGCCGATAATAGCGAGCAATGCGCTACCCGATGTAACGTCACCCAACGTCACCAACGTAGCATCGTTATTGACGATAATATTGGCATTCTGCAAACCGATGAAGGCAATGAATAGTCCGATACCTCCTCCGATAGCATAACGCAGAGTGCGAGGTATGGCATTGACTATGACACTTCGCAGGTTGGTGATAGTCATGATAATGAAGATAATACCTTCGATGAATACTGCTGTCAAAGCAAATTGCCAAGAGTATCCCATCACCATACACACCGTATAGACAAAGAATGCGTTAAGACCCATTCCTGGAGCCAATCCGAAAGGCAATTTTGCCACAAATGCCATCATCAACGTACCGATGATCGCGGCTAAAGCTGTCGCTGTGAAGACTGCTCCGCCAGGCATTCCGTCAAGCTCCGAAAAAATCGCAGGGTTGACAGCAAGGATATACGACATTGTGAGGAATGTGGTGATACCAGCAAGCACCTCGGTGCGGATTGTGTGTTTTTTAGGGTCGAAACCGAATAGTTTGGTCAACATAAAATTTGTAAGTTTGGGTAAATAAAGGGTTAGTAAAATATAAAAGAGGGTCGTGCTTCGGTTGCCTTTGCCGCAGCCCGACCCTGTTAAATTTTAGGCGTAAAGGATTTAGATTGAGAGGATCTTCACAACATCAAGATCCTTTAGGTCGAGACCCGATGTGTGAGCCACAGCCTTCTTGAATGGGACATATACCAATTCGCCATTCTTTATACCGATCATCACATTGCGCTGACCCTCGCTCAAAGCCTCGATAGCTGTGCAACCCATCTTTGAAGCCAAGATACGATCCTTAGCGGTAGGTGATCCGCCACGCTGCAAGTGGCCGAGGATTGTCACGCGTGCATCAAACTCAGGGAACTCCTTCTTGATACGCTCCTTCAATCCAAGTGCACCGCCCGTAGCTTTATTCTCGGCAACCAACACGATAGCTGATGATTTGCTCTTGCGGAAACCGTTGTGGATCAACTCGGCCAACTGGTCAACCTCAGTCTCGCGCTCAGGGATGATTGCAGCCTCAGCACCCGATGCGATAGCGCCGTTGAGTGCCAAATATCCCGCAGTATTTCCCATAACCTCGACAAAGAAGAGACGCTCGTGGCTTGTTGCAGTATCGCGCAACTTATCCACCGCGTCAACGATTGTATTAAGCGCAGTGTCGTAGCCGATAGTCTCGTCAGTGCCGCTCAAGTCGTTGTCAATAGTACCAGGCAGACCCACGATAGGCACATCAAACTCGCTGGCAAAGAGTTGAGCTCCTGTCAAAGAACCATCACCTCCGATTACCACCAATGCATCAATACCTGCTGCCTTCATGTTTTCGTAAGCCTGCTTACGACCCTCTGGGGTGCGGAACTCTTTGCTTCGAGCAGTCTTCAGAATTGTACCACCCTGCTGGATGATGTTACTCACGCTCTGCGATTTAAACTCCACGATCTCGTTGGTTCCCAAACCGTGATATCCGCGCATGATTCCTTTAACTTTGTAGCCATTGTAGATGGCTGTGCGTGTCACCGCACGAATTGCTGCATTCATACCTGGTGCGTCACCACCTGAAGTAAGGATTCCTATACATTTGATTGCCATAGTGATATAACAGTTTTATATTGATTATCTCCGTAAATTTATACAATTATGCAAATGTA
>CAYTGT010000107.1:0-6103 GCA_964437405.1 uncultured Alistipes sp. | reverse complement strand
TATGAAATATTATATTATTGCAGGCGAGCCTTCGGGCGATTTGCATGGCTCAAATTTGATGAAGGGAATCCGTAAGAGCGATTCTGATGCTCAGTTTCGTTTTTGTGGTGGCGATATGATGGCCGAGGTGGGCGGTCGAGAGAATCTTTTGAAGCACTATCGCGAGATGTCGTTCTTTGGTTTTGTGCAGGTGGCGATGAATCTGCGCACTATCTTCAGCCAGATGGCCGAGTGCGCACGCGATATCATGGACTTCAAACCCGATGTGGTGATTCTGATTGACTACCCTGGTTTCAACCTGAAGATCGCCAAGTTCTGCAAGCAACATTCGATACCTGTATATTATTATATAGCTCCGAAGGTGTGGGCATGGAAGGAGCGCCGCGTAAAGCAGCTACGTAAGTGGGTTGACCGCCTCTACATCATCTTCCCGTTCGAGAAGGAGTATTTCCCCAAGAAGGGTATCCAGCCACATTTCGAGGGTAATCCGCTGATGGATGCTATCGCTGAGCGTTGCGCCGCAGCCCCTGCCGAGGAGTTGTTCCGTGCTGAGCATGGCCTGGACGATAGACCTATCGTGGCGTTGTTGGCGGGTAGTCGTGTGAGCGAGATCAAGGCCAATCTGAACTTCATGGCTCGTTTGGCTGCTCGTGTTCCCGATCGCCAATTTGTTGTGGCAGGAGTGTCGTGGATCGAGCGCGAGTGGTATGAGCGTTATACTGAGAATATGCCGATTAAGTTCGTCTGCGACAAGACCTATGAGCTGTTGCAGATCTCCGAAGCGGCGGTCGTTACATCGGGCACAGCAACATTGGAGACCGCACTAATCGGTATTCCAGAGGTTGTGGTATATGGTATTCCGTGGTTGTATGAGAAGGTGAAACCATATCTGTTGAAGATTCCGTTTGTGTCGCTTGTGAATCTGAATATGGGTCGTGAGGTGGTGCGCGAGATGGTGGTCTATAACCCTTCGGTGGATGATGCTGAGTTGGAGTTGCGCTCGATTTTGAAGGGCGGCCGCAAGCGCGAGCAGATGCTTCGCGACTTCGATGAGTTGCGTTCGATTATTGGCGGTGCTGGTGCGAGCGATAGGTTTGCGGCAGATATAGTTAAGACAAATCAAAATTAGACTGTTGCACCGCAAATATGGGAAACGCTCAAATACTATTAGAACCATTGCTACATATTGGGGTTATTTTACCTCTGCTACATATCTTTATGAAGGAGCGGACGCAGAAGAATTTTCTCCGTATCTTGACAATACTCTTTTGCTACGCAATATGTTACATAGCCCTTACTATACAATACTATTTTGACGGCTTTAATATAATCAATGGCAATTGGAATTGGGACGGTAAAATTTACTCGATAGTGTGTGGCGTAGTATTTTACGCAGTTTTCCGCCGACAGTTTAGCGAAAACAATTTCTTTACGTTAAAACAGAATAAAGAGGGCTTGCGCTCAGCGGTAAAGGTTGCGCTTGCGATAGTTGTTGTTCAGACTATTTTGGGAGCGTTGGGAGGTATATTATCTGGTGGCGCTGAGTTTAACATTGAGAGATTGCTTTTCCAACTTTCGATGCCTGGTATAGATGAGGAGATAATGTTCAGAGGAGTCCTGCTTGGGCTAATGTGTAGTGCACTCCGTACTGGAGGTGCTACGTGGAGAACTCCCGCTGCTATAATTAATGGTATTTTGTTCGGGTTGGTGCACTCCTTATCATTTGTAGATGGCTCGATGCAGTTTAATGTAGCACCTTTTATTTGGACAGGCATTATAGGTTATGCGCTTGCGTACATTACACTGCGTACTCGTAGTATCCTGATCCCAATGCTGACTCATAATCTCTGCAACTTTTTCAATAATTTAGCGTCAATGATTTTGTAAAATATGATTATGGAGCAGTTTATTTTATTATTTGGAGCATTGATTTTTGCCGTAGTTTGGTGCTTGATAGCTCTGTTTTTGCGCCGTTATCCCGAAACAATGTCGGGCTATAACACCATGCCGAAGGCGAAGCGTGAGAAATTTGATATTCATAGAATCGGACGCCTGATATCAAATGCTATGTTTGCAGGTGTGCCATTTGTTCTGCTATCGCCACTGATGCCAAACTATGGTCTTTATTCACTGCTACTCTGCTGGATTCCTTGTGGATTGGTCTTGGTGGCTGGTATATATGTAAATGTAAGAAAAAAGAAATTTGAAAAATAGATATGAAGATAATCTGTATTGGCCGTAACTATGCAGCCCATGCTGCCGAACTCAATGATGGGGCCGAACTCCCAAAGGAGCCGCTATTCTTTCTGAAACCAGACACTGCGCTGCTCCGTAACAATGATCCGTTCTATATCCCTTCGTTTTCCCGCGAGGTGCATTACGAGTGTGAGTTAGTTGTAAAAATCAACCGTCTGGCGAAGTGCTTGGATCGCAAGTTTGCTTCACGTTGTTATGATGAGGTGGGTTTGGGCATAGATTTCACCGCGCGTGACCTTCAGCGTGAGACTATTCAGAAGGGTTTGCCCTGGGAGATGTGCAAGGGCTTTGACCATTCGGCGGCGCTCTCGCCTGAGTTTGTGCCGCTTTCGGAGTTGGGAGGCGATGTGCAGAATCTGGAGTTTGAAATGGAACTCAACGGCGAGATTCGTCAGCGCGGTCTGACTCGTGAGATGCTCTTTACGGTAGATGAGATCATCAGCCATGTGTCACGATATATGACTTTGAAGATCGGCGATCTGATCTTTACAGGTACTCCTGTGGGTGTCGGAGCTGTCATGAGTGGCGACAATATCAAGGCTCGCATGGGCGGTAAGACTTTGTTGGATTTCGATGTGAGATAGGGTATGTTGCTACACGAAAAATTGAAAAATTGGCGTCTGATATTGGCTTCGCAGTCGCCACGCCGCCGTCAGTTGCTCGGCGATACGGGGATTGAGTTTACTCTTGCCCCTCGTTTCGATTGCGAGGAGTCATATCCCTCGACATTGCCTGCCGCAGAGGTTGCTGAGTACCTCTCTCGATTGAAGAGCGAGGCCTACCCTGAAGTGCTTGGCGAGCGAGATATTTTGCTTACTGCCGACACCGTGGTTGTAGCCGAAGGACGTGTGTTGGGCAAGCCTGCCGACCGAGAGGAGGCCATCGCAATGATTGAATTGCTGTCGGGATGCGACCATGAAGTTATCACAGGTGTAACCTTGCGTTCAGCTGATCGCAAAAGTAGCTTCTCAGCCTTGTCGAAGGTGCGCTTCCGCACTCTGAGCCGCGAGGAGATAGAGTATTATGTCGACACCTACTCGCCGATGGATAAAGCAGGAGCATACGGAATCCAAGAGTGGATCGGCTATGTAGGCATCGAATCCATCGAAGGCTCATTCTACAATGTCATGGGCCTGCCCGTCCAACGACTCTACTGCGAACTGGAACGATTTATCGGGGAATAATTATAATGGCTTGAGAATTACATAATTCTCAAGCCATTATAATATAGAATCGGTTGTTTCTCTAATGAATAATCGGTGTTTTAATACAATCCTCTCAACATCAAGTTGAAGTAGATTGGCTTCAGAGCATAGACCTTCAACAGCCATGCTACCCATTGCTCCTTCGACATGTCGAATAACGAGAGTGGGAAGGTGATCTGAGCCTTTTTGTCGTAGTCAAACTCGGCCAATAATACATGACCATAGTCGGTCACGATAGGACACGCTGCATAACCATTGTACTTAGCCTCTGGCTCGCGACCCTCCATCAATGCGATGAGGTTATCCACCGCTATCGGTAGCTGCTTGCCTACGGCTGCCGAGGTCTTGCTTGTCGGGATGCCCGCCACATCTCCCAATGAGATGATGTTGCTGTATGTCTTGTGTACCAAAGTGTGCTTGTCGACCATCACCCAGCCATCTGCCGCCAAACTACCCTCTGTCCAGCTCAATCCCGACTCTATTACAAAATCGGGAGCCATCTGAGGCACCATGAAGTGCATGAAGTCATACGATTCGGTGAATGGCGTTGCCACCTGCTTACCATCGGCATCGGTTGTGATTCGCTCAAAGTGGGCACGCTTAGCCTCGGTATCGATACCTTTGAGGCGACATTGTGTGTCAACAGGGATGTTACGCTCGCGGTAAATCTCCTCCAGACGAGGTGTGAAATGAGGCACGTTGTAGAGCTGCTTTGACGCGGTATAGTAGTGCAGGTCGATATTGTCCAAAGTCTCCTGCTTACGGCAGTTGTCCCAAGTGAGCAACGAGATTTTTTTAGGCGCACCACCACACTTATGTTTGGTATAAGTGTCACAGAATACGCCCTTGCCGCCCTTCTGGGAAAACTCTTTCATCGCTTTCCATGTCAGTTGGCACCCCTTTGGATCGTAGATTGTATGAGCATTCCCTGCACCTATTGTGGCGTGTGTAATACCCTCGATACGGCTCCAATCATACTTCACACCTGAGCAGACAACCAAGAAATCGTAAGCGAAGCTGCCACTACCAGCTGTGTCTATGCGATTTTGGGTCGGATGAACAAGCGTTACACGATCTTTCACCCATCGCACACCTTCGGGCATGCACTCAGCTTGAGGCTTCCACACATCGTCAATAGAGTAGACTCCGCCGCCGATAAGTGTGAATCCTGGCTGGTAGTATTGACGATCCGATGGGTCGATGATCGTAATATCGGGATTGTGAAGTTTGCGTTTCAGACGTGCAGCCATGCTGATTCCCGCCGCACCGCCACCGATAATGACGATCTTACCTTTGGCATTGCTTTTGGCGGCGTATGCCTTGTCGGTGCCGAGGGCAATAAAGGCTCCTGCGGCAGCCATGATCTGCAGGAATTGTGATCGCGTGATTATGCCGTCATGCTCCAGCTTCCTCATCTCTTGTTCAAAGTTCTTTTCTTCCATTTTCTTGGGGTGAGTTTTATTTGTCGGGGTGTTTGTAATTATTACTATTACTCTGTGCACACACTCCATTATCATGTGGTGACAGAGATGTTTTTCACACGACAAAATTACCTAAATTTGTATATATATCCAATACTCGCAGGAAAATATATATCTACAAAAGATGCGTTATGCGGTTCAAATACCAGCGTAACGCATCTTTTGTATTTCGGATATTGCAATTCTATACCGCTCCCTGTTCCAACATTGCCTGTGCAACCTTCATAAAGCCTGCGATGTTGGCACCTTTGACGTAGTTGATCGAGCCGTCTGCCTGCTCGCCATAACGCACGCAAGCTGAGTGAATCTGCGACATGATGTAGTGCAGTTTCTTGTCGACCTCATCAGCCGCCCATGAAAGGTGCTGGGCATTCTGTGTCATCTCCAAGCCCGAAGTGGCCACACCGCCAGCATTGACCGCCTTGCCCGGTGCAAACAGAATACCTGCCTGCTGGAACGCCGCTATCGCCTCAGGTGTACAACCCATATTCGACACCTCAGCCACGCACCATGTGCCGTTAGCCAAAAGCTCCTTGGCGTCCGCCTCGTTCAACTCGTTCTGGAATGCGCAAGGCAGAGCAATATCACATTTGATGCTCCAAGCCTTCTTGCCTGCAACAAATGTTGCATCCTTGAACTCCTCAGCAAATGGCGCAACGATATCTCTGTTCGATGCGCGAAGCTCCAACATGTAATCCAACTTCTCCTGTGTCATACCCTCTGGGTTGTAGATCACTCCGTCAGGGCCCGAAATAGCAATCACCTTAGCTCCTAATTCAGTAGCCTTAGTCGCTGCACCCCAAGCCACGTTACCGAAGCCTGAGATGGCGATGGTCTTACCCTCGATGGTCTTGCCTGCTTTGTGTAACATATGCTCGGTGAAGTAGAGTGCGCCGAAACCTGTAGCCTCTGGTCGGATCAGCGAGCCGCCCCAAGTCATGCCCTTGCCTGTCAAGACACCTGTGTTGTATTCGCGTGCCAACTTCTTGTACATGCCATACATATAGCCGATCTCGCGTCCGCCAACTCCCACATCTCCCGCGGGAACATCGGTGTCAGGGCCTATGTTCTGCCACAACTCCAACATGAAGGCTTGGCAGAATCGCATGATCTCGGCGTTGGATTTACCCTTAGGGTTGAAATCCGAGCCACCCTTAGCAC
>CAYTGT010000106.1:0-6233 GCA_964437405.1 uncultured Alistipes sp. | reverse complement strand
AATTTTGAATTACAGGCTTATAGCCCTCTGTGGCATGACAAGAGATAAAACGGCTACACTAATACATATTGTTCCAAATTAATTTTGTCTACCTCCATATTTTCGCATGGGAATGTAGAACGGATATAAAATATTTCATTAACTTTGTGGTTAATGGTTATCGTGCATATCGGTGCCGATGAATTGAATTTAACAACCTAAATATTATTCAAATATGCTATGATTGAGAGAAGAAATCTTATGCGAGTGTTTGTTTTGACGATAGTCGCAGTGTTGTGTTATTGCAGAATTTTTGCTGCTGATTTGTTGTTAGCAAAGTCTACACAACCCTCTGGCGATAAAGTTATCGTTGCATATGTCACTTCGTGGAGCCAGATTATACCCGACCCCAAGGCGATGACCCACATCAACTATGCATTTGGCCATGTCTCCAACACCTTCGATGGTGTTCGCATTGACAATGAGGAGCGTTTACGTTCGATTGTGGCATTGAAGGCGGAGAATCCCGATCTTAAAGTTATGCTCTCGGTCGGCGGATGGGGTAGTGGCCGTTTTAGCGAGATGGCGGCTGACGATCGTCGTCGTATGGCGTTTGCCGAGGATTGCCGTCGGGTTGTCAAGGAGTTTGGGCTCGATGGTATCGATATCGATTGGGAGTATCCCTCCAGCAAAGCCGCTGGTATCTCGGCTTCGGATGCCGATACCGAAAACTATACGTTGCTTATGCGTGATCTGCGCAAAACATTAGGCCGCAAAAAGTTGCTTACATTAGCATCGGTCGGGAGTGCGCAATATATTGACTTTAAGGCTATCCTGAAATATATTGATTTTGTTAACATCATGGCTTACGATATGGGGGGCGCGCCAAAACATCACACAGCATTGTATCGTTCTGAGAATGTCAACATGTCTGCTATAGATGCAGTGGAGGCACATCGTAAAGCGGGTATTCCTTCATCGCGGTTGGTGCTTGGTATGGCGTTCTATGGTCGTGGTGGCGGTGAGTATCCTAATTTTCAGGATTACGGCGACATCCCTGCTACCTCGGATAAATATATCGAACATTGGGATGAAAAGGCTCAAGCACCTTATCTCGCCAATAAGCAAGGGCGTTTGGTCTTTGGATTTGAGAATCCCCGTTCGTTGGCGGCGAAGTGTCGTTATATACACGAACAGGGCTTGTTGGGAGCGATGTATTGGGATTATGATGGTGATAACGAGGCTGGTGATCTGCGCCGCACTGTGTATGAGGGAATCTTGGGGACACCCATCCCCGATGAGCAGTTGCTTGCACCAACCTTGCGTAGCGTAATTAAGCCAGAGGCTGAAGCTAAGCCAGCAACACGGCGCCTATTAGTGCTGACCGAGCGAGGTGGAAACCATGGCGGATTTACCGATGCGGCAATGGCGTGGCTATCGACATTTGCCAAGGAGAATGGTTACGAAATCACGGAGGTAAATAATACTGAGAAGATAAACAAGGAGTTTCTTGCGCAACATAAGGTCTTTATTCAACTTGATTACGTCCCCTATAATTGGACTGATACAGCCAAGGCAGCTTTTGAACAGGCCATATTCGACGGAACAATCGGTTGGGTCGGATTCCATCATGCTGCACTGTTGGGTGATTTCGATGGTTTTAAGATGTGGGAATGGTTTTCGGGCTATATGGGCGGTATTCGTTTCAAAAATTACATTTCATCGTTGACTTCGGGGGATGTGCATGTCGAGCGTAAGAATCACCCTGTGATGAAGGGGGTAACCCCTACCTTCAAAGTGAGCAATGAGGAGTGGTATACCTTTGATCGTTCGCCTCGTGGCAGAGTTGAGGTGTTGGCTCATGTCGATGAGAATAGTTACTATCCCAAGTCAGATGTTAAGATGGGAGACCACCCTGTGGCGTGGACAAACCCGCGCATGAAAGCTCGCAATGTCTATTTTCTTATGGGGCACGACAAGGAGTTGTTTAATAACGGCGACTTTACGACTATGTTCTCGAATGCGATACATTGGGCGGCTGGTCCTGCTAATTGGTTTCCGCGATTTAGGATTCTGATCCATCATAACAAATATGTTGAGGAGGCTCATCGTCAATTTGCAGAGGATGGCATTAGATTTTTCCGCAATATGACTATTGGCGATGGTCTGGTCGTGGATGTGACTGACGACATAAATGATTTTAACGATGAAAAGTTGCGCTCGTATCATCTCGTCATATCGCTGAATGATAACCCTGGTCACTCAGCCGAGCAACGTGCTGCTTTCCAGCGATATATGGAGAATGGTGGCGCATGGTTCGGGTTCCACTCAGCTGGATATAACGATCGTAATACAAATTGGCAATGGTTTGTAGATTTTCTGGGTGGAGCGGTGTTCCATCGCAATAATTGGCCCCCGCAGTCAGCAAAACTTGTTGTTGATGACTCGCGTCATCCTGTGACGAAAGGTATGCCTCACACATATATTTCGCCACAAAATGAGTGGTATCAATTTATGCCGAGCCCACGTGATAAGAAGAATGTAAAGGTGTTAGTGACGCTCTCGCCTGATAACTATCCCATCGGTTTTAAGGATACTGTGACCGAAGGCGATTTCCCTGTTGTTTGGAGCAATACCAACTACAACATGATCTATATGAATATGGGACATGGTACCCGTATTTTTGTCGATCCGACGCAGAATTATCTTATCTATAATGCCCTGCGCTGGTTGATGCGCAAGCAGTTTTAATAGGAGCAAGGCGATGATTCGCAATTCGTTAATTGGATTAAAAGGGTGACTACATTACTACATGAGACTCAATCTTTTGGGCTATTAAGCGTTAAGACAAACTACAGATTTAATAATACTTGTTTATGAAAAAACTATTCACTACTCTTTTGGCTTGCATGGTTACGGTGATGGCTATCGGTCAAAGAGTGACAATTTCACCACTGCCTCAGAAGATTACGTGGGGCGAGGAGGCGTTTGAGAACAATACAAAATTCTACATCGTGGGCAATGCTGAGGCTGATAGCGATGCGATACATTTGCTCACTCAAAATGTAGAGATCATCGGCGTAAACAACAAGGTCAATGCCAAGAAGTTCCCAATGGCAAAGCCTATCATCATAGGCGAGGCAGGCGACAAAGCTGTGGCTAAATTTCGTAAAAATATCCCTGCTGCAGATGAAGGTTATTACTTACAAGTTACACCTGATCAAGTAGTTATCGCAGGTCATGACAACAGCGGAACATTCTATGGCGTACAGAGCTTTTTGCAGCTTATGAGCCAGCCAAAGGTGATGCAATGTCAGATCGAGGATTATCCGAGCGTCTCTGCGCGTGGCGTTATCGAGGGTTTCTATGGCAACCCTTGGAGCCACAAGGATCGTCTGCGTCAGTTCGATTTCTATGGTCAGTACAAGATGAACACCTACGTTTACGGCCCAAAGGATGATCCATATCACCGTACTCGTTGGCGCGAGCCATATCCTGCTGAGGAGGCTGCCGAGCTCAAGGAGTTGGTAGATGCTGCTCACAAGAACAAGGTGAAGTTTGTGTGGGCGATCCACCCTGCGGCCGACATCAAGTGGGGTTTGGAGGATTACAAAAATGTGGTTAACAAACTCAATGTGATGTATGATTTGGGCATTCGCACCTTTGCAATCTTCTTTGACGATGTTTGGGGTGAGGGCGCACGTGCTGACAAGCAGGCGGAGTTGCTGAACTACCTGACAGATGAGTTTGTGCGCAAGCACAACGATGTCGAGCCGCTGATCATGTGTCCATCGCAATACAACAAGAGCTGGAGTAGCGGCGACTACCTCAACATTTTGGGTACTCAGATGTACCCCGAAGTGCGAATCATGTGGACAGGAAATTCGGTGGTGGATATGATCCAGGAGAATGATATGCAGTGGATCAACGATCAGATCAAGCGCAAGGCATTCATCTGGTTGAACTACCCTGTGAATGACTACTGCCAGAGCCGTCTGCTGATGGGTAAGACCTATGGCAATGGACTGAACATCAACGATATGGTGAGTGGTTTCTGCTCTAATCCGATGGAGTATGCCGAGGCTTCGAAGGTGAGTCTATACAGCATAGCTGATTACACTTGGAATATGCCTGCATACGACTCTGTAAGTTCGTGGGAGCGTGCGTTGGGAGCCTTGATGCCTACTTGCGCCGAAGCATTCCGAGTATTCTGCGAGAATAACGTGGATCTCGGAAAGACAGGTCATGGTCTGCGCCGCGAGGGCGAGAGCCCTAACTTCAAAACAGACTCAAAGGAGGCGTTAAAAAAGAGTTTTGAGCAGATGGTATTGGCAGCAGAGCAAGTCTATCAGGATAGGAAGAATCACCCCGAAATGGTTGAAGAGATCCATCCGTGGCTTCAAAGCATGAGTCTCCTGGGAGCTCGAGGCGTATTATGCGTGCAGATGATGGAGGCGATGGAGCAAAAGGACTCGGTATCGTTTATTCAATACTATCAGCTTCAGTCGAAATTAGAGCAACAGCAGAAAGCCATCATCAGCCGCAACTATGAGGGTTCTATCGTCAAGGCTAAGCCTGTGGTGAGCGGTGATGTCGTAACACCTTGGCTCAATGAGAATTTGGCTGAGCTGATCAAAGAGTACAAGAAAAATTACACATACGGCACTGAGCACTTCCCTGTGCAGTCGATTGATGATGGCGAGTATTTTATCAAGGTCAATGGCGAATACTTGACTAACGCTCAGGCAGATGCAGACCGAGTGGGCGACTACCCTGTCTTCCAGGCCGAGAGAGATGTGATCAACCCACAGCGTCAGCAATGGATGATCGAGCAGAACAGCAAGACGGGTCGCTACAAGATCTACAACAAGCAGGATGGCCGCTATCTGAACGAGGCGGGAACATTCTGGTATAACAAGGAGCGTAATCCGTTCGATGCCGATTGGCATACTTACCTTTTGGTTAAGCAAGGCGGCAAGTGGAGCATCCAAAATGCAGGCAATGCAGGTCAAGGCTATTGGCAACGCAAGGGCAATCGTATCAACAGCTCAGCATCCGAAGAGTTCATCTTCGAGATTGAGAAGGTGAACTAATACAACTCTATCCATTCCCAGGTGTTGTCCACTGCCTCAAGGTAGCGCATGAACATCTCTTGCGAGATGACGACTGTGGCGGTGTTGTCGTTGGGGTGAAACGAGAGAGAAGGCATATTTTTCAAGTTGGCATCCAGGAACAGGTGCACATGATTCTCTTGATCGTTGATCAGCCCAAAAGGCGACACCGACCCTGGCTTTAGACCCAAGTATTTCATCATGCGTTGCTCCGAAGCAAACGAGAGCTTACCCTGATGCAACATCTTCTCCAAGTCGTGTATAGCCATCGACTGCTCCGAGTCGAAGACCACCAAGTAGTGGCGGTTGCCCTTATGGCTGCGGAAAAAGAGATTTTTACAATGTTTCGAGCCATCCTGATGCCAATATTGGCGAGCGATCTCGATTGTAGGTGCTTCGGGGTGGTCGTATGTCGTGTACTCAATCTGGTGTTGCGCCAAGAAATCAAAGACTCTCTGACGGCGCTCTTTCAACTCCTCTGTCATAATCTATTTCGATGCTATGCCCAACACTCCCATACGATCTTTCGCCCACTCATCCTGCGAGCGCAACACCTGCTCGATGATATCTCTGACGGCTCCCGCGCCACCCTTGAACTCCGAGACGTAGCACGAAGCGTCAATGACCTCCATGCAGGCATCGGCAGGGCAGACGGGCAGGCCCACCATCTCCATACACTCCAAATCGGGAATATCATCACCCATATAGATTGTAGTCGATGGATCAACCTCCTCCTCGCGGAAGAACTCCTCCATGGCGGCAATTTTATTCATGCAATTCAGGTACATGCGCGTTACGCCCAGACGCTCTAATCGCGAGCGCAAGAGGTTGCCATGACCTCCAGAGATAATACACACCTTGTATCCTCGGCGAACGGCATAGGCGATAGCATATCCATCCTTAGCGTTATATTTTCTGATAAAATCTGTGCCGCCCTCGATTGGCATGATACCACCATCGGTCATAACTCCATCAACATCCAAGACAAAGGCTTTAGTCTGGGCTATACGTTCTTTAAAGTTTTGCATAGGGGTTGGTCGTTTATTTTCTGTATATTTATTTCTATTGTTTTTGTTTATTCTCTTGATACAACTCATAAAGGCACGTTATGCCACAGAGATTTCAAGTCTGTAATTCAAAATG
>CAYTGT010000105.1:0-6260 GCA_964437405.1 uncultured Alistipes sp. | reverse complement strand
TCATACCCCACAATTAAAGAGGTCTTTGATGCGTTATTGAAGTAGAAACGAAGTAAATATGGTTAAGATATTATGGGTTGATGATGAGGTGGAGTTGTTGAAGCCTCATGTGTTGTTTCTCAAGGGCAAAGGATATGATGTTGACACGTCTAACAAAGGTTATGATGCTATTGATATGGTGCGTTCGACATCTTATGACCTCATCATATTGGATGAGATGATGCCTGGTATGACAGGTTTGGAGACTTTGCCTTTGATCAAGGATCTGCGTCCTACGACCCCTGTGATCATGGTGACCAAGAGCGAAGAGGAGAACATCATGGATAAGGCCATCGGCTCGAAGATTGCCGATTATATCATCAAACCTGTAAATCCTAATCAGGTGTTGCTTTCGATTAAGAAGAATGTTCACTCCGAGCAGCTTGTGACCGAGCAGACTACGGCCGATTATCGAGCAGAGTTTGGACGTATATCTTCGATGTGTCAGATGGCATCATCGTTCTCGGCATGGATGGCTCTCTATCGTAAAATTACTAATTGGGAGATTGAACTCTCGGCCTCTTCGGATCAGAGTATCAAGGAGGTGCTGGCCTATCAGAAGAGCGAAGCTAATCAGGAGTTCTCGAAGTTTGTACGCCGCAATTACTACAATTGGATCAACAAGAAGGTTGAATCGGAGGACGAGATCCCTGTGATGTCGCATACGCTGATGCGTAAAAAGATCTTCCCAGAGGTGGATGCCAATCGGAAGACAACATTGCTGTTGATTGATAACTTCCGATATGATCAGTGGCGTGTGATCAGTTCCATGCTCAGAGGCCACTATGATGTTGCGGTCGATGATCTCTATTGTGCGATTCTGCCTACTGCGACCCAATATGCTCGTAATGCGATTTTTGCGGGCTTGATGCCGCTGGCGATAGATAAGTTGATGCCTAATAAGTGGCTCAACGACAACGAGGAGGGCGGAAAAAATCAATATGAGGAGGATTTTCTCAGACGCCAGATTAAGATGAGCGGCAAGGATTACAAATGGACTTTCGATAAATTGGTGCGTCCTGAGGCGGGAAGAAAACTTATTGACAATATTAACCGTATCTATGATGCTGATTTTTCGGTGATTGTTTATAATTTCCTCGATATCTTGTCGCATGCTCGTACTGAAACCGATATTATTCGCGACCTGACTGAAGATGACGCTTCGTTCCGTTCGTTGACGCGTTCGTGGTTTGAACATTCGGATCTGTTTGTGATCTTGAAATTGCTCTCGGAGCGTGGGCATACGGTGATTATCACTTCGGATCATGGTACGATAAGGGTGGATAATCCAGTGAGAGTAACGGGAGACAAGGAGACTTCGCCAAATCTGCGTTATAAGACGGGGCGAAACTTGCAATATAACCATCGAGAGGTTTATGAGATTACCCGTCCAGAAGATGTGCAGTTGCCTCGTATCAACCTCTCATCGAGTTATATATTTGCCTATAACTCAGACTTCTTGGTCTATAATAACGATGCCAACCGTTTTATACGCTACTATCGCAACACCTTCCAACATGGAGGAATCTCGATGGAAGAGATGTTGGTGCCATACATTGTGTTGAAGCCTAAAAACAAATAGATTATGATAGAACTTAAAATAGATTCTCTGTCGGAGCTCGATCACGTTGCCGAGCAGATTATAGAAAACCTCGCAGATCGTACCGTTGTGTTGTTTCGCGGTGGTATGGGAGCTGGTAAGACAACCCTTATCAGTCGCATTGTGGCTCAGTTGGGTGCTGAAGATACGGTTACAAGCCCTACATTTGCGCTGGTTAACCAATATCAGGGAAGTGATCGTTTGATTTATCACTTTGATTTTTACCGCATTGATCGCGTTGAGGAGGTATTCGATTTGGGCTACGAGGAGTATTTCTATTCGGGTGAGTTGTGCCTTGTGGAGTGGCCTGAAAAGATTGAGGTCCTGATTCCAGAGGATGTGATGACGGTCAGCATCGAGGTTGATGATGACGAGAGTAGAGTGTTCAAAATGGATTAATTTAGACGTAAAATTTTGCGATTCACCGATATAAAACAGACTCCATATTTGCGAGAGTCTGTTTTTTGTGTTATTTTTGCCACCCAATTGAGCTATCTGCTTGATGTAATGAAAAGTGAGAAATAAAAATTGTAGATATGAATTGTTGGAAAAGTCTGTTTTTGACATTGATTTTGGCGCTGACTTCATTTGCGGTTTCGGCGCAACCAATGGATCCTGTTGCGTGGAAGAGTTCTGTTAAGCAGGATGCCGAGGGCGAATATACTATCACCTTTAAAGCTGACGTAGAGCAGGGTTGGCATATTTACGATATGGGTCCATACGAGGGCGGCCCTATGGCAACATCCTTTGTTTTCGAGGGCGAGGGCTTCGAACTTCAGGGTGGAGTTGAGGCCTCTAAGGAGTCTGTACGTGAGCATAACAAGATCTTCGATATGGAGATTGGTCACTATGATGGTAGTGTAGAGTTTGTTCAGAAGGTGAAGGCGCAGGCTGGTACTACCATCAACGTGTTGGTTGAGTGGCAGGCTTGTACCGATCAGAATTGTATCAACGGTGATAGAGAATTTAAGCTCAAGTTGGGCGAGGGTGCTCCAGCAAAGGCTGCGAAGGTTGAGATTGCCGATGCAACTACTAAGGGTGGCTCAATTTGGGGCTATATCCTAAGTGCAATTGGTTGGGCTTTTGTAGCATTGCTTACACCTTGCGTATTCCCGATGATCCCGATGACCGTATCATTCTTCTTGAAGGGTTCGGGTAGCGTGGCTCAGGGTCGTTTCCGCGCTTTGATGTACGGTTTGTTTATCGTGTTGCTATACACCTTGCCAATCGGAGTGATTATCTTCTTGACTTGGATGATCGGAGGTGATGCGGTGACAGCAGATATCTTCAACTGGATCTCGACACACTGGTTGCCTAATATCCTCTTCTTTGTGGTATTTATGGTCTTTGCAGCATCGTTCTTTGGTGCTTTTGAGATCGTGTTGCCAGAGAAGTTGGTTAACGATAGCGACTCTAAGGCCGATAAGGGCGGTTTGGCAGGAATCTTCTTTATGGCGCTCACTTTGGTGTTGGTGTCATTCTCTTGCACAGGACCGATTATTGGTTCAGCATTGATTCAGTCAACATCGGGTGAGGTGTGGACTCCGATTATTACAATGTTCGCATTCTCGGTGGTCTTTGCTTTGCCGTTCACACTCTTTGCACTCTTCCCATCATGGCTCAAGCAGTTGCCTAAGAGTGGTGGTTGGCTAAACTCGGTGAAAGTGGTTTTGGGATTCGTTGAGTTGGCTCTCGGTTTGAAGTTCTTGAGCGTAGCAGATCAAACATACCATTGGGGATTGTTGGATCGTGAGGTCTATTTGGCTTTGTGGATCGCAATTTTCTCTTTGTTGGGATTGTATCTCTTGGGTAAGCTCAAGTTCAAGCACGACAGCGATATGCCATATCTCTCAGTAACTCGTTTGGTATTGGCTATCATCTCATTCTCGTTTGTGGTTTATATGTTGCCAGGTATGTGGGGTGCGCCACTTAATGTCTTGTCGGGCTATTTGCCACCTCTCCAGAGTCAGGATTTTGTGGTTGGTGCAACGGTAGCAGCTCATGCTAAGTCGGATTCGGCGCAGAGTACCACAGGTGTTAAGTATGGCGATGTATTGGAGTTGCCTCATGGTTTAGAGGGCTTCTTCGATTTGGCGGAGGCAGAGGCTTATGCAAAGAAGGTGGGTAAGCCATTGTTTGTTGACTTTACAGGTCATGGTTGTGTGAACTGCCGTGAGATGGAGTCGAGAGTATGGGCCGATCAGCGAGTGTTGAATATCTTGCGCAATGACTATGTGATCGTGGCGCTATATGCCGATGATAAACTTAAGGTCGATGAGGCTGATTGGGTGACAACCGATAGCGGTAAGGTGCTCAAGACCTTGGGTAAGATCAACTCATATTATGCCTTGAAGACATACGGCGTGAATGCACAGCCTTATTATGTGTTGCAGGGCGAGGATGGCAAGCCACTCATTGAGCCACGTGGATATAATCTCGATGTCGAGGCGTTTGTTGACTTCTTGCAGCGAGGTGTAGAGGCATACAAAGCCGCGAAGTAGGTTTTGAAGAGCAGATTAAATTTATAGACAACCTAAGGTAAATACATATTTCTATGGGATTGGAAAAATATGAATCAAAACAGCAGCAGATCTTTAAGCCTGCTGCACGCATATTCCCCTTTATGAGCCGTTTCGATATGCTCACACCCGCTTTGCAAGATAAAGTTGAGGAGTGGACTGCAACGGAGGATACATGTTCGTTTAAAGTAAAGGGCTTTACGGTAGCTTTGCGTATTGTGGAGCGTGTGGAGAATAAGCATATCAAAATTACAGGCGATGAGGGCGCAGGTGTGCCTATTGATTTTGCTTTCTGGATCCAACTTCATGAGGTGTCGGAGAACGATACGCGTATCCGTATGGTGTTGCATGCCGAACTGAATATGATGATGCGTATGATGATCGGCTCGAAGATTCAGGGCGGCTTGGATCAGGCGGTTGAGGGGTTGGCAAATGCCTTTAACCAATTACCATAGTCGGAAAATAGCTGCAAATTTACGTTGAAATAAAAAGCAAACGGTTTCTTAACTCGAAAAAAGTTATTTTTTAGTTTGCTAATAATCAAAAATGTAGTACATTTGCAAACCCAAAGAAACAAAATGTTTAATTATAATAAATTAAGTTAGTAATTATGACTAAGGCTGATATCGTAAATGAGATTGCGAAGAGCACAGGTGCCGAGAAGGTTTTGGTGCAGACAATCGTAGAGGCATTTATGGAGAATGTAAAGAACTCACTTATCGAGAACAATAATGTTTATCTTCGTGGCTTTGGTAGCTTCATCATCAAGAAGCGTGCAACTAAGGTAGCTCGTAATATCTCTAAGAATACTACAATCACTATCCCAGAGCACAACATCCCAGCTTTCAAGCCAGCTAAGAGCTTTGTAGCGAAGGTAAAGTAAAAGTTGAATTAAAGTTACAAACCATTTAATAATAAAGACTATGCCAAACGGAAAGAAGCACAAGCGTCATAAGATGGCTACGCACAAGCGTAAGAAGCGTCTTCGTAAGAATCGTCATAAGAAGAAGTAATTTCTGACGATCAGGTTATTGCGTTAGCAAGTAGGTAAGAATGAAAGCTAAAGGGTTTATTATCTAACGCCCTTTAGCTTTACCTATTTTTAATAAATCAAAAAATCAATGAATCGAGAGTTAGTAATAAACGTTACCTCAAGCGAGATCTCTATCGCCTTGTGTGAAGATGAGGTCTTGGTGGAGCTGAGCAAAGAGCAGTGCAAAACGGGCTTTGCTGTGGGCGACATCTACTTGGGCAAGGTGCGTAAAATTATGCCTGGATTGAATGCCGCATTCGTGAATATAGGTCACGAGAAAGATGCATTTATCCACTATCTCGATTTGGGAAGTCAGTTCTCTTCACTGCAAAAAGTGGTAGATAGCCATCAGCCTGGTAAACGCGGGGTGAAGGTTGAGACGATGAAGTTGGAACCCAACATAGAGAAGTCGGGAAAACTGTCGTCATATTTGCAGGTCGGACAAAATGTGATGGTGCAGGTGGCTAAGGAGGCCATCTCGACCAAAGGCCCACGCCTGACAGCAGATATCTCACTCGCTGGACGAAATGTGGTATTGGTGCCTTTTTCGACTAAAATCTCGATCTCCCAGAAGATCAGATCCAATGAGATCAAGAAACGTTTGAAGCGTATCGCCGCAAGCGTACTTCCCAAAAATTTCGGCGTAATTATTCGTACCGCAGCAGCGCAGGCTCAAGATGCAGACATCGAGCAGGATATACTTTCGTTAGTAGATCGTTGGTATAAGGCTGTAGGTAACATACGTAAAAATCAGGCTCCCGCTCTGTTAATGAGCGAGATGAATAGAGCCAACACCATAATCCGTGATTCTCTAAATTCGACCTTTTCGCAAATCACTGTCGATGACGAGACGATGTATCACGAGATTAAAAACTATATCAAAATTATAGATCCACAGTTGGAGAAGATCGTAAAACTGTATAAAGGTACGGTGCCGATTTTCGACAACTTCGATATATCAAAACAGATTAAGTCGCTCTTTGCCAAGTATGTATCGCTCAAGCGCGGTGCCTACCTTATCATCGAGCATACCGAGGCGATGAATGTCATCGATGTCAATTCGGGTAAC
>CAYTGT010000104.1:0-6282 GCA_964437405.1 uncultured Alistipes sp. | reverse complement strand
AGGGTCGTATGTGGTAACCGAAGCCTCGTCATAAGATGCAGAGCCTTGTGAGCCCGAAGCACCACCCATAGCGCCGCCCATAGAACCGCCCATGCCACCAGCATTACCTGAGCCGCCCATATTACCGCCACCCATGCCGCCGAGAGCGCCCATAGCATCGGCCATCATCGCAGTCATCATCTTCTGCTGCAAGATATCAGAGAAGATCTGGGTATTGAAACCTCCAGCCTTGTAACCGCGTGTAGCAGAAACATAAAGGTCGCCAGCGCCTGTTGTGAAGTTAACGGCAAACTTTGGCAAAAGCTCCAAATACTCCAACGACTCCTTACCCTTGAATGGTACCTCTACCGTACGGAAGTCACGAATCATAGGAGCCATCATATACGACACCTCAGAGTAGTTATCATACTCCATCTCAGCCTTCTCATAATCCAATCTGAGACCTGCTGTAAATCGCCAACACTCACCTGCGCTGAGTGATGACTCATGGTAAAGAGCAAGGCCATAAGTTGGCATATCAAAGTTGCTATCAATCAAAATATTAGGCTCGCGAAACTTCAACATCTGCTTCAATTGAGCAGGCATATTACCCAAAATCAAGTTGTTGATACCATCCTGAAGGAAATTAACAGGAGCGTCCATATCAATCTGCTTATAGAAGGCATAAGCACCTGTGAGCCACTGCCAACGGCGAGTGTTATCGGCAGTACGCAACACCAACTCCTCGGTCAAAACATGCTCATGCTGTTCCTGAGTCAAAGTAAAGAGTGATGCTGGAGTAAAATCCTGATCCATGCGCATACGGTCGTGCATAAATTGGTAGCTTGTTGTGCTGGTAAATACATATTTATCACCCTTGTGCTCAACAACCAATCCATCGCTCAGGTTGTAGCGCATATAACGCGCCATATCGTTGAAGTTGGCATCCTCGCTAACCACACCAGTCTCAGGATCTACCAAGCAATAGGCATATCCGCCTTCGTAGTTATAACCAAACGAGATGCTGTTGTCAATCGACCATCCCTGACCCAACTGCCAGATGGTACGCAAGCGGCCACCGCTGCTCTCTCCCCAATCAAGATCCGAGCCATCGAAAGCGTTGTTGAAATAGCCATCGGTACGATTATAATATCCCGCTACCGAAAGAGCAAAGCCATCGGTTGGTTTAGCATAATAAGAGGCCTTAGCACGCAAGGTATTACCTGTCGAATACTCCAACGATGCTCTTGCACCCTGATATGAGAGTGGCGAGAGTGTATAGATATTCATCTGACCACCCATAGTGTTACGACCATAAAGTGTACTCTGCGGACCGCGCAACAACTCGATGCGAGCAATATCTAACAAATCGAAATCGTAGTTATTTTTATTAAGGTATGGCACGCCATCCACCGACATACCGATCACAGGTTGGTCGATACGTGCACCGAAACCACGAACATAGATCGATGAAGTCATCTTAGAGCCATAGTCTGGTTGGTAGAAGTTAGGCATGATGGCTGACAGGTCTTTCACCGAGCGAACTCCCTTACGTTCGATATCTCGCATACTCACAACGCTCGATGAAATAGGCTCCTGAACCAAACCAAAATGTTGTTTAGGACTATAGGCTACCACTCCGACCTCCTCGATCTGTAGTTGGTGGCTGTAGGTTGAATCAACTTTATGCTGCGCCATTGCCACCACCGAGGTCACCATAACGAAGCTAAATAGTAGAAATAGTTTTCTCATAAAAAATGTGTTATAATTTTATTCCAATTTTCGAGTGCAAAGATAACTTCTACAACAAGACCTATCAACTATCACTTTTGATAGTTTCGGTTTCTGTTGAAAAGTATTATCTTTGCAACATGAACCAGATGAGTAAGCCACGAATAGCTGTCATACACCCCAATTCGCTCTGCGGAATTGCCATGAGGACGATACTTGCCGATATCGCTCCCTTTGTCTGTATGCTCCAAAAGATCGACATCGTATGTTATAGTTCGATGGACGAATTTCTGCAAGACGACCCACAGTTGGCTTTTCATTGTTTTGTTTCCAACTCTATCCTGCAAGCGAACTCTGAATTTTTCGCTCCGCAGGCACGCCGTTGCATCATCTTGCGCGAGGGAGATGAGCAGATTATGGAGGGATACCACTCGATAAATCTCTACTGCTCGGAGCGAGAGATGATCAAGTCATTGCTTTCGGTCTTCAACAACGCCCACATGGCTCATGGCATGGTGCACCCTACTCCACCCCCACAGACTGAATTACTAAGTGACAGGGAGAAAGAGGTATTGGCACTCAGCGTCAAAGGTTATATCAACAAAGAGATCGCCGATATGCTCAACATCTCTACCGCAACGGTTATCTTCCACCGCCGCAACATCAGTGAAAAAATCGGCTCAAAATCCATCGGCCGCCAGACTATCTATGCCGTCATGAATGGCATTGTCGACTATCGCGAGTTGTAATTGACAACTATTGCGAAAATAGTTCTTTTGTGTTATATTTGTGGTAGACTAACACTTAAAACAATATAACCATGAGAAAGATTTTTTTGATGTTGGCCGTTGTTGCTCTATGCGCAACATCATGTGATCAAGCCAACGAGCAGAATCCTGCATCGAAGAGTGAGAAAAATCAAGTTATAGAGACCATTATGGCCCGCCGCAGCATACGCGCCTATAAGGATCAGGCGGTGCCTCGCGAGTTATTACAGCAGATTGCCGAGTGTGGAATCCACGCCCCTAATGGCATGAATGCCCAGCAGTGGGAGGTGAGAATCGTTGACAATCCAGAATGGATTGCAAATGCAACAAAAGCCTATGTCGAGAGTGCTAAGGGTACTCCAGCCGAGAAGATGGTATCGGCTCCCGACTTTAAAAATATGTTCCGCAATGCCCCTGCCGTGATCTTCATCGCTCACAAACCAGGACACTGCACTCAAGTTGATTGCGGCTTGATGGCAGGCAATATGGTACTTTCGGCCAAGTCGCTCGGTTTGGGCACTTGCTGCATGATGGGATCTATCGGATTTCTCAAGACCGAAGCAGGAGCGCAATTCCTCTCGTCACTCAATCTGAGCGAGGGCTATGAGCCTCTGCTCTGTATCGGAGTCGGTTATCCTGATGAGGAACCAGCAGCTAAACCACGCAAAACGGAGGTGATTAAATTTGTTGAGTAAATCGAATGAAACACCATAGGTCAAAACTTCTCTTTTCGCTCACAGCTTCGGCTTCAGCCATGGCTTTGCCTTCGTGTGACCAACCGCAACCAGAGCAATCGAAGCAGCCCAACATAGTCTACATCATGACAGACGACCATACGGCTCAGATGATGAGTTGCTACGACACACGCTACATCTCTACTCCCAATCTGGATCGCATAGCACGAAACGGAGTGAGATTTACCAATAGTTTTGTAGCCAATTCGCTCAGTGGTCCAAGCCGAGCATGTATGCTCACAGGTAAACATAGCTCAGCCAACAAATTCTACGACAACTCCACTTGCGTATTCGATGGTAAGCAGCAAACATTCCCCAAGCTCTTGCAAAAGGCAGGATACAAGACCGCCATCATCGGCAAATGGCACTTGGAGAGTCTGCCAACAGGCTTTGACCATTGGGAGATAATTCCAGGGCAAGGAGATTACTACAATCCGAGCTTCATCACCATGCAGCAGGATACCATCACCGAGCAGGGGTATTTGACCAATCTGATTACCGACAAGAGTCTGAAGTGGATCTCGGAGCAGGATAAGGATAATCCTTTCTGCATATTGATCCACCACAAAGCCGTACACCGAAATTGGCTGCCTGAGTTGAAATACCTAAACGAGTATGAGGATCAGACATTCCCTCTGCCAGAGAATTTCTACGACACATACGAGGGTCGCCCAGCAGCCAAGAGTCAGGAGATGCACATCCTAAAGGATATGGATCTGATTTACGACAACAAGGCTTTGGCTGAGGGTAAGGATTCGCGTCTAAAATCGACATATCTGAATTTCATCGGTCGCCTGAGCGATGAGGAGCGCAAGATCTATGATGCCACATACGACCCGATCACCGAAAAGTTTTACAGCCAAGAGCTTCAGGGCGAGGAGCTTGCCGAGTGGAAGTACCAACGCTATATGCGCGACTACGCTAAGGTGGTAAAGTCTCTCGATGATAATGTCGGGCGTGTATTGGATTATTTAGAGAAGGAGGGGCTGCTGGAGAACACTTTGGTTGTCTACACTTCGGATCAAGGCTTCTATATGGGCGAACATGGTTGGTTTGACAAGCGATTTATGTACGAGGAGTCGATGCGCACGCCTCTTGTGATGATGTTGCCCGAAGGTTATGACCATAAGGGAGATATTGACCTGATGGTGCAAAACATCGACTATGCCCCAACTTTTTTGGAGATGGCGGGGGTAGAGATTCCCGAAGATATACATGGTGAGTCGATGGTTCCACTACTCAAGGGCGAAAGACCTAAACAATGGCGCAAATCACTCTACTACCACTTCTATGAATACCCTGCCGAGCACATGGTCAAACGCCACTATGGAGTGCGCACCGAGCGTTATAAACTCATACACTTCTATAATGATATAGATGTATGGGAACTATACGATCTGCAAAACGACCCCACAGAGATGCACAACCTCTATGGGCAGAGCGAATATGAGCCTGTGGTGAAGGAGCTTCGCGCCGAAATACTCCGACTACAAGAACAGTACGACAACCCGATAAGATTCTCCACCTTGAAGGATAGATAAACTCTCGCAATGGATGGTAATTTAGTCTTTGGCCGCCCGCTATACGTCATGGCTAAGCCTGCGGGAGCTGCGTGTAACCTCAGGTGCAAGTATTGCTATTATTTAGAAAAATCTGAGCTGACACCACACCCACGACCGATGTCGGATGAAGTATTGGAGAGTTTCGTGCGCCAATATATCGAATCACAGACCACTCCCGAAGTCAATTTCACATGGCATGGCGGTGAGCCGCTGTTACGCCCAATATCATTCTACAAAAAGGCATTGAGCTACCAACGTCAATATGCCGCAGGACATCAAATCGTAAATTGTATCCAGACCAACGGCACGTTGCTGGATGATAAATGGGGAGAGTTTCTTGCCCGAAACAACTTCCTTGTCGGGATCTCGTTGGATGGTCCACAGCTGATTCACGACACCATGCGCCGAGGGAAAGAGGGCGAAGGGTCTTACTCGGATGTGATGCGCGGACTGAGGATTCTGGCAAAACACCGAGTAGAGTGGAACGCAATGGCGGTTGTAAACTCGCTCAATGTAAAAGATCCCGTAGGTTTTTACCGATACTTCCGCGATGAATTGGATTGCCGTTTTTTGCAATTTACGCCTATTGTTGAACGCACCAAAGTTGCACCAGACGGCAGCGTCAGACTCTGTTCGGGACGTGAACAGGATGGCCAGATAACCACCGACTCGGTTACAGCCGAGGAGTGGGGCTATTTTCTTTGCGGGCTATTTGATGAGTGGCTTAAAGAGGATGTCGGAAAGGTGTTTATCCAAATATTCGACTCCACATTGGCAAATTGGGTGGGTGTCGAGCCTGGAATCTGCACGATGAGCAAGTATTGCGGTCATGCCGCAGTTTTGGAGGCCAATGGCGACTTATACGCATGCGACCATTTCGTCTTTGAGGAGTTCCGATTGGGCAATATCCTCCATCACCGCCTCGCCGATATGATGTATTCAAAGCGACAGGATGAGTTCGGAGCTTGGAAATACCGTGCGCTGCCACGACAATGCCGAGAGTGCGAATTTGAGTTTGCATGTCATGGCGAGTGCCCCAAAAACAGATTCCTCACAACTGCTAACGGAGAGGCTGGCATGAATTATCTCTGCGAGGGGTATCTTCGTTATTTTGAGCACGTTGCTCCATATATGGATTTTATGAAACGAGAGTTACAAGCTGGCCGAGCCCCTGCAAATGTGATGCGTTGGGCAAATGAGCATAGTCCGATTAAGTAATTCAACCAAACAGGCCTGCATAAGCCTATTCTCTTGCTGATGAAGCATAGTTTACTGAATTATATATTTTAGTATTGAAGTTTTATTTCTTGTCATTCCACATCACGAACCTAAAGTGAGTGATGATTGGAATCTCTACACTTAAGTTTTGTCGTTAGAGACTCCAATCCTCGCCTAACGACTCGGTGGAGTGACGCACCTCTAAGAGGTGTTTTATATTGCCGTGTAAACTTCTCTAAGGACGGCCATAAGTAAAATTACTCCCCCTTCATAAAACACCCGTTACGGATG
>CAYTGT010000103.1:0-6284 GCA_964437405.1 uncultured Alistipes sp. | reverse complement strand
GGGCGTTGAGCGTGAGCAAGCTGAGGAGCAAGGTGCTGGCGATCAGGGTATTATGTTCGGATATGCTTGCAACGAGACACGCGAGTATATGCCTGCGACATTGATTCTCTCACACGTAATCCTCAAGGAGTTGGCCGTTATCCGCCGCGAGGGTGAGGTGATGACATACCTGCGTCCCGACTCTAAGAGTCAGGTGACTATGGAGTATGATGAGCAGAGCGGTAAGCCATTGCGTGTGCATACAATCGTAGTATCGACTCAGCACGATGAGTTTGTGTTGCCTACTGCCGAGCGTTCGGAGAAGGAGGCTGAGAAGATGATGCAGGAGTTGATCCGCAAGGATGTTCGTGAGATCTTGATCCCACGTGTTAAGGCTCGTTTGGAGCGTGCCAACGACTGCTTGGCTGAGCTGATCGGTGATGACTATATCTTGCACGTAAATCCAACAGGAAAGTTCGTTATCGGTGGTCCTCACGGCGATACAGGTCTTACAGGCCGCAAGATTATCGTTGATACTTACGGTGGTCGCGGTGCTCATGGTGGCGGCGCATTCTCTGGTAAGGACTCATCGAAGGTGGACCGCTCGGCTGCTTATGCGGCGCGTCATATTGCGAAGAATATGGTTGCTGCGGGTGTCGCTGATGAGGTTTTGGTGCAGTTGAGCTATGCTATCGGTATTGCCGAGCCATTGTCGGTATATGTTGACACCTACTCTTCAAAGCGCCCTGCGCAGTTGGAGGGAATGACCGATGGTGAGATTGCTCGTAAAATTGCGAAGCTCTTTGATTTGCGTCCAGCGGCTATTGTGAAGCGTTTTGGTTTGAAGAACCCTATCTTCGAGGCAACAGCTTCTTATGGTCACTTCGGTAATCGCCCATACACTAAGGTCGAGACCATTTGGGAGAATGGCGAGGCTAAGGAGCGCGAGATCGAGTTCTTTGGTTGGGAGCGATTGGATGCAGTAGAGCAGATCAAGGCTGAGTTTGGATTGTAATAGAGCCTTTTGCGTAATAAATAATGGGGCTGTCCAAGAAAAGGACTGCCCCATATTTATTATACTTTACTCTTATCGTATCTCAATGATAATAGGGTGGTCGGTTAGCTCCAATAATGCGTTGTCCATCTTGCCTTCACACGTTGGCGATGTACCCTTGATTGGATTAAAGAGCTTTAGCGAGTGTTTTTTGTTGAATCGCACTGTAACGTTGCTCTTGCCGCTGGCGTAGTGTTCACCCCAAACAATCAACATATAACCGCCATCGCTCTTTTGCAGAAGCAGGTCGTGTACTTCAGCCGTCTGCCCCTCGATTGTATAGCTAAGCGGTTTGAGTCGCTTAGGAGAAGAGTTGTCGGCAAGTATGGTAGTCATGTTGTGTAGATAGTGGGCAGCTTTGCGAGGACGATAATTTTTGTCATAGAAGCCGAATGATTGATTCCCTGCCTCGTCAGAGCGGTCGCGCATGATATACATGGCGGTGTGGCTCCAGCCTTGTGCGAATTGCGCGAGATAGCACGATAGATACATCTTTCCCTGCATATCTTCGGTCAATGCGCCAGAGATCGTAGCTCCAGTCTCAGTTGTTACGCGAGGGATGGCTTTTAGCTCCTCCTCTGAATATCCTTTATGTTTTTTTAGCCACGTGAGACCGTAGTTACCATAGAGATGGTCACCTTTGGCGGCGCTTGTCGGGTTGGCCGAAAGCCAAGTCTGATTATTCTGAGGCGCTGGCCACGATGGATGGATGAAGTAGTTGTGACAATTCGCAACATCGGCATAACGCACCCCTCGGAACTCCGCCATGACAGCTTTATCATCCTTCGGCACCTCAATGTATTGCAGTCCGACATTATCAACCATTGCTCCCGTCTCGGTGGTTGCCCATACAGGATAATTGCGTAGCTCTGGATCAGCCTTTACTGCTCGGTAAAGATCTCTGTGTAGACGTGCTACAGAGACCCAGCTACCATCGCGGCCGCCACGTTGCCCTTGATATGTTATGCCCCAATTGTTGGGCTCGTTGTTACCCTCGATGGCGAGCAATACGCCCAATTTGGCGATGCGTTTTGATCCGATTAATAGTTGCTCGATATTGCTACCGCCACTACCGAGACTTGTGCTGATCTTAACCCCTGTTGCCGCATGTAGTCGCTTGATGTGTGCCACCTGCTCATCGGTGTGCCAGCTTTCATCCGTTCTTATCCAACGCGCACCCAAATAATTGATGCACTCTATCGTGCGATCAACGCTCTCGGCGCGGCGATAGATGGCAGAGTTTACGCCTATGCTGTTGAGAAAGTCATTTACACTCGCTTGTGGCATCTTCTCCTGCGCCGCAAGAGTGCCGATACCAAACAATGCGCTTAGTCCAAACAGAACAAAGCAAAATAAAATCGTACGTTTCATATGTCTGTCATTTTTGGTGAATAGTTCTGGTGCAAATATAAAAAAAAATCGCAAGAAAATGACCGTGATTTGCATTATTCTCTAAATTCCCATTTTTTTTCGCTAATTCTTTGTATTTTTGTAGAAAACAACACTGCCATGAAACGAACCAAAAATTATTTATTATACGCATTTCTATTCGTAATGATGTGTATATGGTTTGGCTGTTCTACAAAGGAGGAGTTTATTCCAGAATTGGATGTAACGGTAACGAGTGCCACAGGCGTGGAATCCAAACAACTAACATTTGACGAAAATGGTGGATCATTTACTATCAGCATAAAATCAAATTCGCATTGGAACATCGGAGGGCAAGCGGATTGGATCTCGTTATCGCATAAGGATGGCGTTGGCGATCAACAAATCAGCGCAACAGTCGCATCTGCAACCGAGTCTCGAAGTGCAGTCATCACAATATATCTCAAAGAGTATAAGCAGGAGAGTGTATCTATTGACGTGCTCCAACACGTCATTGAAAAGCCTACACCCGATGATGGAGATCAAGGAGGAGATAATAACGAGGGAGATGAAGGAGATGATAATCCCAATCAGCCAGATGATGGAAACAATGAAGAACAAGACCCTAACGAGCCGTCTAACCCAGATCAAGGCGATGATGACGGAGAAGGTGGAGAGAATGAGAATGGTGACGATAAGGGTGACGAAGGAGAGACTGGCGGTGATGAAGGAGATGACAATGAGGGAGATACAGAAGGTGGCGAAGGAATTGGTGGCGAAGATGGCAATGGAGACGACAACACAGGCGACAATTCAGGGGAGGAGCAACCCGAAGAACCAACAAACAAAGAGCCTCAGCCAATTACCATTGAGAGCTTGATAGCGTTGATGACAGAGGATATGAAGAGCGTGGTGATTGACAATGAGCGCGATAGAGTTCTGACGGCGATTGTCATGAACGATACAAATGGCAATAACTTCTACCCCAACCACTTGATATTGTGCAACGAAGGTGCGACAACGGTTGGCAATGGCATCACTTTAAGCGGTAAACTCGCTCGCCCAGCAGATTTGGGGCTTAATATGGGAGACAAAGTAGAGGTAACCCTCAAAGCTAAAAATGCAGTTGCCATAAAGTATAAAGGCAGATATGAAGTTACGGGTGAGGCTGGCTCGGAATGGATGTCGCTAAAGGTCTTAAGCTCAAACAATAAGATCACTCCAATTGAAGTAAAGCCTGAGACGATGGCGTCATATCAAGCTATGGCGGTCACGCTAAAAGATGTGACTCCCACCACCGCGGGTTATTGGCATAGCGCTGAAAATAAGGGTTATACAGAATTTACTTCAAGTGATGGTACAAAGTTCTCGGTATTTGTAGGCACCGAAGCTCTATTTTCCGCCAATGAATTTCATATCACAAGTGGAAATTTGACAGGAATCGTTGTTGTGGAGGATAATGTCGCGATACTGTATCCGCGCAATTTGAATGATGTATATGACTTCAACGGTGCTGCGACTGAGGATAATGATAAAGAGGATTCCGAGGGGGAAGAGAAGGATAATATGGGCGAGGATAACGAAGAGAGTGGAGACGAAAATAACGGAGAGGACAACGAGAACGGCGGCGAGGATGGTAGCGAGAATGGTAGCTATGAAAACAATGGTGAAGATAACGAAGCAGGCAACGAAGGAAGCGGCGAGGAAGGTGACGGTAAGGACAACGAGGAGAATAACGGCAATGAGGATGATAATGGGAATACCGAAGATGGCAATCAAGGAGTTGGCAACGAGGGAAATGGAGAGAGTGGAGAAAACGGCGAGGATATAGAGAATGGCGAAGATAATACAACCGAAAGCGATGAGCCTTATACTTTAGTTAGCGATTTGAGTAATTTGCGAGAGGGTGAGTATTATATCGGCGGTTACAGAGAGTCTGCGCTATATCTTGCAACAGGCACGCTTACTGAACAAAATCACTGTACGACAAAGAAATTCAGCTTCTCCAATGGCGAGATCACACCATTGGAGGATGATGCTCCTGCAAAGGTGAAATTAATACGAAGCGAAGTCGCAGATGGATATTACATAATGTTTGCCAATGGTCAATATCTCATTGCAACCGACAATGCAGCAGGCTCACTCTCGCTATCGAGCGATAAGAGCAACTATTGGATATTCTCGGAGCATGGAGATGGCGGTTTTATCATGAAACAATCAGGTGTTTTGAATGTAAAACTGATCGTTTCAAAGCGTGCAAAGAGCGATATTCTGCGCTCGGTAGATGGTGATGAGAGTGGCGGAGCTGTGATATTGATCAGAATAAATTAAGACGTGAAAGACGATGATACGCCTCAAACTGATAATTTGTACTACGATTTTATCATTACTATTACTCCCTTTGGCGGCGCAACACCGAGAACGAATAGCATTTTTCAATACAGAAAATCTCTTCGACACGATAAATGACCCTTCGACCGATGACGAACAGATGTTGCCGCTATCGGATTTGGAGTGGGATGGTACAAAATATCACCACAAGGTGGAGTGCATTGCCAAATTGATCTTAGAGATGCAGTGTCCAGCGATAATGGGGTTTGCTGAGGTTGAGAATAGAGGAGTATTGGAAGATGTCGTGCGATGCCGAGCGTTGGAGGGAATGGGTTACGAGATTTGTCATTATGATTCGCCCGACAAACGAGGAATTGATGTTGCCATGATATATCGTAAGGAGGTGTTCAGATTGGCCGATTCACGCCCGATCAGAGCCGATATCGAGGGAAGAACAAGAGATTTATTGTTGGTAAACGGAGAGATGTATGGCAAGCCGTTGAGTATTATTGTCGTACATTGGCCATCGCGTATAGGTGGAGTGAAATTCACCGAGCATTTGCGTATAGCTTGCGCTCTACAAACGAAAGAGTTAGCCGACTCATTGATGCAAAGCGACAATCGGCGAGGCGTAATCATCATGGGTGATATGAACGATAATCCGAATGATCGAAGCATAAAGGAGATTTTGGGTGCGAATGATAAACGAGAGAAAAATCTGTCCACCGAAATTGGTAGCAGATCATTGTATAATCCTTTTGCTCGACTACACAAACTCCGCCGTGGTACAACAGTTTACCAAAAGAGGTGGAATATGTATGACAATATCATTGTTTCAGAAGATATTACCCTTGGAGCAGATGATGCCCAACAGAAGCCGAAGTCTGCTGCAACAAGGCGTATGGGACTCGGTTATATATTTCGCCATGAGATGTTGCTCGACAAAACTGACTGTCCACGCCCTACATACATAGGCGCAGATTATGTGGGTGGCATAAGCGATCATTTGCCGATTTTCATAGTGGTGGAACTATAATTTTAGGGCGTAAATGGTTATCAAACATATTAAAGTGAAGAAATATTTTGAAGATTAGAGTTTTTTTAATACTTTTGAGAACTATTTTGTAACAAAGTGTAAGAAGATTTTTAAATTTATTATAAAACCAAAAAGAACATGAAGATTAACCGTTTATTTTTGTTGTGTGCTACCCTAATCATGGGCGTTGCATTGCAGAGTTGTTGCAACATTTCAGGTGACAACTATTCGATGAAGGATGGCGTAATCGTTTTCGATGAGCCTGCTCGCGCAGCTGGTCAGGAGTCTATGTTGCAGTTTGCAGCAGATCCTATCCCTGTTGTACGTGTAGGATTCGTTGGTTTGGGTATGCGTGGTCCAGGTGCTGTTGGTCGCTTCACTCACATCGAGGGAGTAGAGATTAAGGGTCTTTGCGACTTGGAGCAGAAAAATGTTACAAAGTGCCAGCCTTACCTCACAAACGCAGGTATGCCAAAGGCTGACGAGTATGTAGGTCCTGAGGCTTACAAGCAGCTT
>CAYTGT010000102.1:0-6288 GCA_964437405.1 uncultured Alistipes sp. | reverse complement strand
GGTGCCTCAGCAGGAACCTCAGCCTGTGGCATAGCCTCAGTAGTTGTAGCCGCAGCCTTCTCCATCAACGCAGCAGCATCCTTCTCCAATGAGTTAGACTGAGTAGCGATACCACTCTCCATAGAGATAGTAGCGATAAGGCTCAATGCTACGATAATACCTGCCAAAGTCCATGTAGTCTTCTCCAAGATATTTGCAGACTCACGAACACCCATAACCTGATTAGCGGCACCGAAGTTAGCAGCCATACCGCTCTTAGGGTTCTGTACCAAAATCGCAAGGATAAGGATGATACTTGCAACCAAAATCAGTACGATACAAATTGAATATAACATAACTTTATAAAGTGTTTTTAATTATTACTATCTATTTTCGAAATAATTTCTGCAAAGTAAATACTTTTTTCGGGATTTAGCAAACTTAATTTGCGATAAGTTTCTTTTGCCATCTCCTTAAGGCCCTGATTCAAGTAGACTTCAGCCAGCTCCTCACTCACCAAATCGTCCTCCTCATCAAGCTCTGCCGAGGTCACAACTTCCTCCTCAACGTCACCCTCTTCGGCCACTATACGGTGGTGTTCCGAACGCAGGAATTTATCTACAATATCGCTTGAGGTAATCCGAGTAAGAGTTTCAATATCAATATCTTTCAAACTCAATACAGGATCCACAACCAGCCCTTGAGCCTCGGCCGACAACGCTCCGACCGACTCACTCTCTGCGCTGGCAGCGTCACCCCATCGGCGACTCTCCATCAGAAGCTCCACATCGCTCTGAAGCACAAATATTTTATCTTTTTCCGATGCCATAAAATTCTTTAAAAATATTACCAATTAGCCGCCGCAGCCTGGAAAATATCGGTCACAATCTGCTTTACGATCTCCTGATCAAGATCCGACTGAATGTCTGTCAAGAGCTGAGTAGAGTCGTAATCGGTAAATGCCGAGAAGCGCTGGTTGAACGAATTTTCAGGCACAACCTTATTAGTAAAGCGCACCTGAACGGTAATCGTCAAACGGTTCAGCAGAGCATAGTTGTCGCTCGACACCGAAGCTGTCGTAGAGCTATATCCTACGATCTCGCCCTCAAAAGCGAAGTCACCATCTTCCTCAACCAACTTTAGCTTAGTCTGGCGAGAGAATTTATCCTTCAACGCCTCCACAAGTGTTGTGCTCAACGCAGGCGACACCATCGGTGCATTATTTGGGAAATAAGCAACGCTAAAGGTCTTAGCACCATCTGGGATACTTGCACCCGACATCGAATAGCCACCCTTCATAAAGATGCAACCGCTCAACAACGTAGTGCTAAGTAGCAGGGCAAGCATCGCAAGGCGTTTATATAGTTTCAAAAATTTCACAACTCAATCTTTTGACTAAATATCATCATCTGTTATGCCGAGTTCATTAATTCGGCGATAGAGCGTACGCTCCGAGATAAAGAGCTCCTTAGCGGCCTCACGTCTGCGGCCATTATTATTACGCAATGCTCGCAAGATCTGCTCGCGCTGCATATCAGCCTTCGTCAACTCCTTATGTGGCAGATCCTCCACCACCTCACTCTCAGCATATTCATCTACAGGCTCAACAATCGAAGAGGATGGCAACAAACCTCGCACATCGTGCGACATCTGCGGTTGCACGCCTGCCGAAGCATAACCTCCGCCGCGCATCAATTCACCAACCATACGTTTCAGATCGTTGATATCGCTTCGCATATCGAACAAAATCTTATAGAGCAATTCACGCTCCGAGAACTCATCGTCACCGCCCGCCGACTGATACATCATCGGTTTAGCCGATTGATGTGCAGGATGCAGATACTTCGACAAAATCTCAGGCGTAATTTCACGCGACTGCTCCAACGCAGAGATCTGCTCTGTTACATTTTTCAGTTGGCGTATATTACCACGCCAATAGTAATTCTGCAACATCTGTCGCGCATCATCGGTCAATCTGATCGGTGGCATATATTGCGAAGCTACATCCGAAGCAAACTTACGGAACAAGAGAGGAATATCCTCCTTACGCTCACGAAGCGCTGGCACATAGATCGGCACAGTATTTAATCTGTAATAGAGATCCTCGCGGAAGCGCCCCTTTGCGATAGCCTCCTGCAAATCGTTATTTGTCGCCGCCACAACTCGCACATCGGTCTTTTGAACGGTAGCCGAGCCTACTCTGACGAACTCGCCCGACTGCAAAACACGCAACAACTTGACTTGTGTCGAGAGGGGCAACTCACCCACCTCATCCAAGAAGATTGTACCACCGTTAGCCTCCTCGAAATACCCCTTACGAGTCTCGGTAGCGCCTGTAAAAGAGCCCTTCTCATGACCGAACAACTCCGATTCGATAGTTCCTTCGGGGATTGCGCCACAGTTGATGGCCACATATTTTTTCGAGTGTTTGCGAGCCGAGTACTCATGGATAATTTTTGGAAAGAACTCCTTACCCACGCCACTCTCGCCTGTCACCAACACCGAAAGATCGGTAGGAGCAACACGCAACGCTATGGCAAGCGCACGATCCAACGATTCAGAATTACCGATAATCTGAAAACGCTGTTTAACCGACTGCAAATCTACCTCTGGCATCGCAACACTTATTTTTTAGGTGTGATATAATCTAAATCGGGATTGCGGATCTCGCCCTCAGGCATCGACTGTGGCTCCTCAATTAACTCCATAGGCTCCTCGTCATAACCGCCGCCGAGATTACCATTACGCCAATCATTCCACAAACCATAAGCCAACGCCAAAGTTGCCAAAACAGCAGCTCCGATTGCCAACTTCATAACCAAATCAAAGGCACTCTTTTTACGCTTCAAGGCATAATCACGTCCCGACAAATCACGGCGACCCTTACCATAACGTAGGCCCTTAACATAGTCGGCAGGCTGAGTTACGGTAGAGACCGTACGAGGCGATTCATCATATATATTTCGCGCAGAGCGATAACCCTCACGCAACTCTGACTCTGCATTTGCATCAGACTCTGCCATAACATCAGATGACATCGGCTCTTGAGACTCGGCCACTACGACCTCTGATTCAGCCGCTTTAGGCTCTGTTTCTGGAGCTGTTTCAAGCTCATCACCAACAATTTCGATCTCAACTTCTGGTTCTGGCTCGACCTGCTGTTCGGTGTTCGCGCTCTTTTCGGCAACATACTCCGCAGCGCCACCATCCAACACCTCACCGCGTACCGCAGGAGCATACTCAAATGAGAGTGTACCATTAACACCCTTACTAAGTTTGCCTAACCCACTAAGTTCGCATACGCCCATTGACTCCAAACGCGAATTGACCTCAAAAACAAAACGATCAATAGTCGCCGCAGCCTCCAATTCGGTCAAGCCGTTTTTAATCAAGAGCTGACGCAAAACACCGTCATCGCCCTTAATCAGATTAGAGAATAGCACCTTCTCGCC
The DNA here is from genome assembly GCA_964437405.1 of uncultured Alistipes sp. Taxonomy (GTDB): domain Bacteria; phylum Bacteroidota; class Bacteroidia; order Bacteroidales; family Rikenellaceae; genus Alistipes. Next base: position 2,857 of record CAYTGT010000102.1, on the reverse strand, counting down.
CGCCACTTTCACGATGAAAGCTCCGAGGTTAGGCACCACAATGCGCTTATTGGACTCCAAGTATTTAGATATTACACTAACTATCATCACTACAATTTGTAAATTTGGGGTTAAAGATACAAAATTTTTCCCGAATAGAAAAATAACATATCCCCGAAAAGAGTCAAAAAGAGCTTTCCACCTTGAACACAACCTAAAAACCGAAATTATATACTTTCAGTGTTGTTATTATATTTCATGTCATTCCACATCACAAATCCAAAGTAAGGGATGATTGGAATCTCTACACATGGTATATAATTAAAGTTTAGAGACTCCAATCCTTGCCCAACGGCTCAGTGGAGTGACACGCTGAATTAACCTTGTTACAATTCCGAAAAAAATCCGCCTAACCCAAAAGGTTAGGCGGATCAGAGCTATATATTCCAGCTATGGCGATTACTCCTCCTGACGATAAGTATGCTCTACATAGATAGCGTGCTGCATAGCCTCACGCTTAGCGATTGATGGCTTTGTGAAGTACTGACGACGACGCAACTCCTTCAATACACCTGTACGCTCATACTTACGCTTAAACTTCTTAAGGGCCTTCTCGATGTTCTCGCCCTCCTTAACTGGCATGATAATCATAATTCTAAAATCTTTTATTTGTTATTAATTATTTTCTTTTTTTTGACATCAGCGGACCTATTTCTAACCCTCACTTATTTTCAGGGAAGCCTGCTGGTCTATTTTAACACCCAATGGCGTCTTGTTTAATCTGCGGCGGCGCTCAATCCATAGAACGCTCTTGCCTAAAACTTTTCACTAAATTTACTCGGTGGCAGAAAGCCTAAATCGAAGATAAGGTGCCAATCGCTCGGCCTCCTCTTCGCTGAATATTTTATCATCGATCATCTCTTCGATTTTACTCCAACCTCCTTTCAATTGTCTCAGTTTTACAATACGCCTCAAAGCTCGATCCGACACATAAGGGTGCATGGATAAACTTTTTGGACCCGCAAAGTTAATATCAATTTTTCTAATTTCACAACTATCGCACGAAATTTGTTGCAAAATTCGCTCAAAATTGCTCTCTGTGATCATTTTTAGCTCGACAAGTTGCTCCAAAGAGTAGAATCCACCCAGCAATTCTCGATATTTTATGATCTCTGCGGCGCTCTTTGCACCAATTCCATAGATGGAAACCAACTGAGCCGAATCAGCCTTATTGATCTCAATTTTGTGATTTTCTTTCTGCGCGAATACGATTTTATCGTCTGACTCTTTTTCAGCCTTAGACGAAAATTTAATATGACGCATCATACGATCGGCTACCACGCTATCAATCACATAACATCGGCGCAACTTCTCCTCATCGTGTATGCCGCCACTACTATCACGATAGCGAACAACAACTTCAGCCTGACGCTCACTCAAGCCCCAACGTATCAGATACTCCACCGAAGCCGTATCAATACAAAACGGCTCATCGGCAAACACCTTACTTGTCTTGATATTCCCATTATCGGAGAAGTCCCTCTTACCACTTCTTGGCTCGGCAAAAGTTTTGCGTGATGGGAGTCGATATTGTTCCTCAATTACGATATAGGGTTTTATTGCGGCATAGATAGAATCGGTCATTCCCGACACCTCGGCGAGATCCTCCTTTATGCGGTATATCTTGCCATAGTTACGCCAACGCACAATCCCCACAGCAATATCAGTCGGCAGCCCCGCCGCACGCAACTCCTCATAGCTATATGTATTGGGATTAAATTTGCTTAACGACACTTGCTCCTCAGCACCCTTCTCAAATGCTCCACGCTCGGCAGAGTCGCCAAACTCAGTTTCACCATGCGACTGCCGTCTCTCGATCACAAACGTAAGCATCAGTATCAGCACCAAAATCGGCACTAAATACAACAAACCTCTGGTCTGCTCACGCGAGAAGAGTTCCATATAAATTCCTGCTAACCGTTTACCACTCAGCCTTTGACGAGAGCCATAATTTACGATAACGGCGTGATGGCGAGGCTATCAGTTCACCCAAGCCATACTCAGCCCAACGCTCATCAACCTGACGAATGGTCTCTACCGATGACATCACCACATTAGGGAAACGCGCTGGATTCTCGCCCACGCCAGGATGTTTACTGCGTGCATCAAAAAGCAATGCTCCGTCCTTTATAGATTTGACATCGCGGCGCGGATCGGTATTGGCCATTGCAAGCCACAGCAGATCATTCGGTGTCATCGCACCTGCAGTCTGATAGTCAAACAACGCCACATATTTAACGCCCTTAAATCCGTTATGTTCAAGGTATCGCGCCACATCCACCTCAACGGGGCGATCCTCAGCGGCATAGAGCAACAACAAACCATACTCCGCAAGGAATCTTGAATCACAAAGTCTCACACCACCAACAGGCTCTACCGTTGTAGGCTCAGCAATCGGCTCAACCGCCTGATTAATATCTACCTCCGTCAGATCAATCGCCATCTTACCTCCGAAACCGCACGTTGCTGTTGCATGATCCAAAACATCCAACACACCCTCGGCACGAATCACCGCACTCTGCAACTCCACACGCCTTAACAACTTGCCCAATACCGAGAATGAACGGATATTATGTTCAGCCGAAACCACAACCATATATTTATTGAACATCATCTGGCCTGCGCCCCACAGTCCCTGCACAACCTTATGAACTTGACCCTCGTAACGCTTCGCGATGGAGACCATAGCCAAATTATGCGCCGTACCCTCGATCGGCATCCAGAGGTCCTCCACTTCAGGCTGAACAGCCAAGCGGATAGGAGCTAAAAATATCTTCTCGGTAGCCTCGGCAATATAGGCATCCTCCTGAGGTGGCAC
>CAYTGT010000101.1:0-6320 GCA_964437405.1 uncultured Alistipes sp. | reverse complement strand
ATTACGCTTCCCGTCATTAGAGCATATCGAGGTTTTCACTCGTTAAGACACGCCGATACTATACACACAAAACACCCGCCGAAGATCATTATTGTCTGGCGGGTGTCCATTTTATATTTCAGGGTGATTATTTTATTTCTTCTCCTTCAAAAGATCACGAATCTCAGTGAGCAATACCTCCTCGTTAGATGGCTTTGGTGGCTCTGGAGCAGGTGCTGGTGCAGGAGCTGGCTTCTTAGTCAAACGGTTCATCAACTTCACCATCAAGAATACACAGAATGCAAGAATAGTAAAATCAACAATCTGCTGAATAAAAGCACCATAATTCCAATTTACAGCAGGCGTAACAACTGCACCTGCGGCATCAAGCACCTCTTGTTTCAAAGTGAGTTTCATATCAGAGAAATCCACACCACCAACAAGCAAACCCACAGGAGGCATAATGATATCGTTAACGACCGAAGTCACAATTTTACCAAATGCACCACCGATGATCACACCGACAGCCATGTCCATCACGTTACCTTTTACGGCAAACTCCTTAAATTCCTTTAAAAATCCCATAGTATTATCATTTAAAATTTGTTTTCTGCTTGGGCCGACACTCTCATAAAGAGAGCGTAACGCCTTTATATTTTGCGAAATTACTACTTTTTATCATAAATCCAAAATTAGCCACAACTTTAAATCACCCTCGAAAAAAAAATTAAGCAAGCATAAAAATCTCGCAATTTTGAACAGAAGCTTTGTCTTTTTCTATTATTTTTCTATATTTGCGGCGTATTTGAGACGAAACAGGACAAAACTAAGCATTGGATATGCCCCGTAGGTTACACTACGCGATTGTCGTGACCATACGTGAGGGCTATTACGGGACATAATTATACATACGTAATTTTTTAAAATTAGAGAGTCAGTGCTGAAGCTAACTCTCTTTTACTTTTATATAAACGGAAATTTATTAACACTTTTTATTAACTAAACCCAAATCAAGATGAAGAAAATTTTCTCATTGATTCTCTCGATTATGGCAGTTTGTACGCTTAGCGCACAGACAACCACATCGAGTATTAACGGTAAGGTTACTGACGCCAACGGCGAGAAGTTGGTAGGTGCTACGATCATCGCAGTACACACCCCTTCTGGTACCGAGTATGGTACTGTTGCCAACGCGGATGGTCGTTACAACATCCAGGGTATGCGTACAGGAGGACCTTACAAGGTGACTGTTTCTTTCGTAGGTTTTGAGGCTGTCGAGCTTACCGACATCACTCTGAGCCTCGGTGAGCCTCGTACATTTGATGTGCAGCTCAAGGACACACAGGAGATTGACGCAGTTGTGGTTATCAGCTCTGCCAACGATCGCTTCAACGCCAACAAGACAGGTGCAGGAGCAAACTTCAATCGTGGCATTTTGGATAACCTTCCTACAACCGACCGTAGCATTGCTGACATCGCTCGTTTGACTCCTATGGCTTCACTCACAAAGAGCTCAACAGGCGGTATCTCATTCGCAGGTACAAACAACCGTTACAACTCTTTCCAGATTGACGGTACTGTATCGAATGACGTATTCGGTTTGACTGCATCGGGTACAAACGGTGGTCAGACAGGTGCTAACCCTGTTTCAATGGAGACTATCGAGGAGGTACAGGTAGTTATCGCTCCTTACGATGTTCGCCAGAGCGGTTTCACAGGCGGTGGTATCAATGCTGTAACAAAGTCTGGTACAAACTCTTACAAGGGATCTGCTTATACTTACTTCCGCAATCAGGACTTGGTAGGTAATGGTCCTGACAACCAGCCTTTGGACACTCAGTCTACTCAGACTTATGGTGCTACATTCGGCGGTCCAATCGTTAAGGATAAGCTCTTCTTCTTCGTGAGTGGCGAGTATTACAACAACAAGACTCCTGAGACAGATTACTCTCAGTCAGTTGACGGTTACATCACAGCCGACCAGATCAAGGAGCTTGCAAGCATCTACAAGCAGCACACAGGTATCCAGCTTGACGACACATTCAAGCCACACGTTCCTGAGCTTTGGTCAGCAAATGTGATGACTCGTATCGACTGGAACATCAACAAGGATCACAAGTTGATGGTTCGTTACAGCTTCGCAGGTGCTAACAAGGATCGCTATACAACAGGTGCAAGCCAGTACAGCTTGAACAACTCATCGTTCGATCAGGTAAACCGCACTCACTCATTGGTAGCTGAGTTGCAGTCTCGCTTCTCAAACACACTCTCTAATGAGTTGCGTGTTGGTTGGACTCGCGTTCGTGACTGGCGTGAGGCTCACGCTCCAAAGGGTGCGCCAAACGTATCTGTTTCTGTAAGCAACACCACAAGTCAGGGTAAGAACCTCAACAACACTGTTTACATGGGTACAGAGTACTGCTCTCATGCAAACCAACTCGATCAGGACATCTTCACCATCACAGACAACCTCACATGGTACAAGGGCAACCACACTATCACTTTCGGTACTCACAACGAGTTCTACAAGATGTATAACGTATATGCTCAGAATGCTACAGGTAACTGGTCGTTCAGCTCGATGGATGATTTCCGCAACAACATCGTAAACAGCTTCTCATACACATACTTCAACACCGATGATTTGGATGAGAATGGCAACTGGGGTGCTAAGTTTGGTGCTGCTCAGTTCGGCCTTTACGTACAGGATGAGTGGCGTCCAAACGATAAGTTCACTCTCACATACGGTATGCGTATCGACATCCCTGTACTCTTCGACAAGCCTACTGTAAACGAGGATTTCAACAACTCTGATTTGGCTCAGAAGCATGGCGTTCGCACAGGCGATGTTCCATCAGGAAGAATCCTCTACTCTCCACGTGTAGGTTTCCGTTGGTATGCTGATGAGGATCACAAGGTCTTGTTGCGTGGTGGTGCAGGTCTCTTCACAGGCCGTGTTCCATTCGTATGGATCTCTAACAACTTCTCAAACAACGGTATGGAGCAGGTATCTGTTCGTTCATACGACAAGGCTAAGAACCCTACTTTGGGCCAGAACATCACAGGCGAGGATGTGAAGAACATGGGCTTCCAGGCTTCTTCATCGACTATCAACGTAGTAGACAAGCACTTCAAGTACCCACAGGTATTCCGTGTTAACTTGGCTACCGATATCAACTTCGGCGCAGGCTGGCAGGCTACTTTGGAGGCGCTCTTCTCTAAGACATTCAACGATTTATATGTTCAGGATTTGGCATACGAGCGCACAGGAAGAAACTTCCGCTCTGTTCCAGGTAACGTTGATGCAACAACACCTCTTTACAAGAAGGTTACATCATACTCAAACGTTGTCTACATGACAAACACCGACAAGGGTTACTCTTACTCGCTCACAGCACAGATCAAGAAGTCTTTTGCATGGGGTCTTAGCTTGGATGCTGCCTACACATTCGGCCACGCATACAATATGTTTGACGCGACATCATCGGTTGCATACTCTAACTGGAAGTACAACTATGCTCGCATCACTAACGATCCTGATTTGGCTACATCTGGCTTCGATATTCCACATCGCATCATGGCTTCTGCAAACTTCAACAAGAGCTATGGTAAGAACAACCGTTGGGCTACTCACGCATCGCTTATCTATGAGGGTCGCTCAGGTCAGCCATACTCACTCACATATTACTATAACAAGAGCCTCAGCTCTGCAGCAGGTGGCGGTTATTCTATGAACGGTGACGGTATGAACGGTAACGACTTGATCTACATCCCTACTCAGGCAGATATGAACAAGATGAATTGGAAGAGCGAGCAGGATAAGGCTAACTTCGAGGAGTTCATCCAGAGCGACAAGAAGTTGCGCGAGAATCGAGGTAAGTTCTCTAAGCGTAACCAGTTCCGCATGCCATTCGAGAGTCAGTTTGACCTCAGCGTATCACAGGACTTCTGCTACAACGTAAAGCGCGGCAGCAAGATCACTTTGATGTGGACTGTGATGAACTTCGCAAACCTCTTGAACAAGGATTGGGGTAAGTATTATGCTAACACATACTCATACTCTCCACTTACAGTGGCAAGCATTGAGACTAATGAGTCAGGTTTTGTAACACCTACTTATTCTTACTACTCAACAGGTAAGTATCTCGATGATTACTACTCACGTTGGAGAATGCAGCTCGGCGTTCGCATTACATTCTAATGTAAGCCAAACTGCTTAAAGCAAAGAGCCTGTCCTCGAAGTTTTGGACAGGCTCTATTTTTGTTACAGAAGTTACCCAGCGGGCTACCTTATTTATAACAATACGGATCTTAGCTCCTTGCAACTGCTTGCTGGATCTTCTCTATCGAAGTGATATGTCGCAATCCCGAAACGCTCGGCAGCCTTCACATTCTCTACCCTATCGTCAATAAAAATCGTCTGAGCAGGATCAAGTTCAAAGCGAGTGAGCAACACCTCATAAATCTCAGGCATTGGCTTCACCACGCCCTCCTCGCACGAAACGACTTCGCCATCGAAATAACGATATACCTCCAACCCTCGCAGATAGGCGATAAACTCCTTCGACATATTGGAGAGCACATAGAGATTATAGCCTGCCGCCTTCAAATCACGAATCAGCTCGGCAGTCGGCACAATAGTCTCTTGACGCACGATGGATAATTCGAGCATCTGACGGGAATACTCCTGCTCCACGCCACGATAATCGCTCAAATCGGCCACAACTTTATCAAAACTCGACAAACCGAGATCGTACTCCACCCAAAAACGCGGCATGGGCGATTCAGAGACATAAGAGAAGAATTGTTTATATTCATCGCTACTCTTTGCTGGATTCTGCGCAAAGACCACACGACCAAGATCAAAAACTATATTTTTCATAGGTGCTAATATACCTTTTTCTTATAACAAATATAGGCAATCGACACCGAAACTCCAAATCTGCTATGCGAAGGGCAATAATTATTATCGTAAATTCGTTGATTTTAGGTGAAATGTCGGAGCGCAATCTTCACAAACCAATTATTTTGAGTATATTTGTCGGCCCGACAAAGCGATTGTGACTCTGCTCAATCGGGTTTTGATTTATTTAAGGAAACATTAATAAATTTAAGAAAATAGATGAAAAAATTTTTTACTATCATTTTGACAGTGCTTTCGGCCTTGATGGTCGGCACATCTTGTAACGATGATTATAAGGCTGTTCACTCAGCTATCGTGACCGTGATTGATGGCTCGTGGGATATCTCATACAGCGTTCGTTTCGGCGATGGCAAGACAGCTTATGTAAAGAACACAAGCAGCTACAAGTTCTCATTCCCAACTGAGCTTGAGGGCGAGCAGCGTGCAATTATCTACTACCAGATCGAGGATGAGGTGATGCCTAATTTCGACTATGTAATCACAATCGTTGATGCAGGCACAATCCCAACATCGTTGGTGAAGAAATTATCTGAGGTGAGCGATGTCTTGGAGAGCTATGTCGATAAAATCAGTATCGAGGAGGCTTCTTTCAGCGACAACAAATATATCACTATGTTGGTATCGTTCATGGCAGGTAATCCAGATTTGACAAAGCACAAGTTTAGCATCGTTTACAACGACAAACCAAACAAAGAGGGTGTATTCCAGGCTTCATACCCTAAAAGCGATGACGGCTATCTTTGGCTGGAGCTCTACCACGACCGAAACAAGGATACAGAGTTGGGCCTTTACAACAACTATAGTTGCTTCAAGATCAACAGTAAGGAGTTGGGCGTAAAGGAGTTTATTGAGTACAAGGGTATTAAGATTCTTCACAAGGATGTGAGCAATGTAAACGCGGTCGAGATCTACACTATCGACTTCAAGAAGTAAGCGCGAAATAGCGTTTCAATACATTAATTTTAAGGCGTCAGTTCCCCGTTAGGAAACTGACGCTTTTTCATTGTTGGGCGTTAACTACGGCTTTACGACACCAAGCGAATCATACTCTCTGGATTCATTCCCTCACTTCATTTAAGGCTACAAATCTCGGTATATTGGCCTAAAAGCGCTATTCTAATAACTCTCCCATCCAACCATAACTACACTTAAGGACACTTCCATCCATCCATCCATCCTTCCATCCATCCTTCCATCCTTCCATCCAACCACTAACTACAACTTAAAGCCACAAAAAAGGCGCATCCCGAAAAGGGATACGCCTCAGTTATCAAACTTTGCGGGCTATTAAGCACCGAAGTTATCGAAGAGAATGTTCTCTGCAGGAACGCCCAAGCTATCAAGCATATTCACCACTGAAGATGCCATCATCGGAGGTCCACACATCAAGTAGATGCAACCCTCGGGCTCGTCGTGA
>CAYTGT010000100.1:0-6343 GCA_964437405.1 uncultured Alistipes sp. | reverse complement strand
AACGGGTGTTTTATATAGCCGTGCTACCCATTTTAAAGACGGTCATAAGCAAAACTACTTTCTCACTCATAAATCAGGCGTTACGCCTGTGAATTTTGAATTTCCGTTACGACTGCCATGATTTAAGCTAACGCGCAACAGAATACCCACTACGTTTTAACCCCTATCTTGGTCTATAAACAGAGGCTCATCATCAAGTTAGCATAAATAATTTGTTTCAGTTGCGAATTATTATTATTTTTGAGGGTTGAACTCCGCCTTAATGGCTTCATCAGGTCAATGGCACGACTTATGAAAGAGGTTTAGCGGGTGCAAAAGAGTTATCACAATGCGTCAAAAGGTGAGTTATATCGTCATGTTGTTCATGCTGAGCTGCTTAGTCTCGGCATGTAGCGTCACGCGCAAACTCTCCGATGGCGAGTATTTCTTGCAGAAGGTGAAGATTGATGACGACCACGAAGTCGCAAAGAAGGAGCGCATCACCTCCTACACTCTCGAAGAGTATGTCCGACAAAGCCCCAACAAACGCTTCCTCGGCACAAACTTCTACGTCTGGGCGTACAACTTGGCCGATCCGCAGAAACATAATTGGTGGAATAACCTCAAGCGTAAGGTTGGCGAAGAGCCTGTCTTGTTGGATGTCTCGCTGACGCACAAGAGCGCTCAGAATCTCAAAACATACATGGATTCACGAGGATATTACGCCTCGGAGGTGACATACGAGATCGACACCACGCGCCGCGCCAAACGTGCATACGTCACATATCGTACACGTCAGGGCGAGCCTTATCGTATTTCGAGTCTGAGTTACGACTTCCGCGACAAGGATATAGCACCAGTTATCGAATCCGACACCGCAACATCGCTTATCAAGGTTGGTAACATCTTCGACATCACAGCGTTGGACAAGGAGCGTGAGCGTATCGCAAGCTACCTAAACAACCGAGGTTATTATAACTTTTCGGTCAACAATATCGAATACCGCGTTGACACCTTAGGTGGCAATCGCGAGGTGGGCATACGCATGATCGTAAAACGCAACATTACGGGTTATGATGAGCGTGGTCGCGCCATATCGGAGAACAACCGCATCTACCGCATTAGCGAGATCAACGTGATCCCGAATTACGACCCTTCGATGAATGACTCTGAGAGTAAGGCTCTGATGAGTGATACGACATATTACGAAGGGTTGAACATCATCTCGCAGGGTCGCCCCAACGTGCGTCCAGCAGTATTGCACACCGCCATCCCGCTGACGCCTAATGCTACATATAACGCCTCGCAGGTTGATCGTACTTACAGCGAAATTATGTCGCTCGGCTACTTCAAAAATGCCCGCATAGTATTCGAGGAGTTATCACGCGGAGTGAACGACTCGATAGCGGTCAACTACGCAGGCGATGGACGTGAGGCATACTCGCCACGCAGATTCAACGACATCAAGGAGGGCTATCTGAAGTGTTACATCATGGCTTCGCCAACCTTGAAGCATGGTATAAATTTAGAGTTGGAGGGTAGTACGACATCGAGCTTCTATGGCCTGAGCGCTACGGTGGGCTACCAGAACCGTAACCTCTTTCGAGGGGTGGAGATGCTCAATACGGCTGTCACATTCGGATATGAGTACATGAAAGCGCCTAACACCAGCCGCAGACGAGCCAACGAGTTGGGTGTGACGGTAGGTTTGTCGTTTCCACGATTTATCTTGCCATTCCGCCTCTCGACACGCAATATCAATATGCCGCGTACCAAAGTGGAGCTATCGTATAACTATCAAGATCGCCCATACTATCGCCGCGATCTGTCGCGTGCCACATGGACCTACTCATGGCGCAGTATGAATGGCCGCTACAATTATCAGCTCCGCCCGATCGACATAAATTGGATCAACGTGGGTTATATCAACGAAGATTTCTTCTCTTCGCTCAAGAATGAGTATCTGCGTCAGAGTTACCTCACACAAGCGATTGTGGGACTGTCGGCATCGTACACCTATAATAACCAAAATAAACATATCGGCGGCAATGCTACTCTGTTGCGTGCTAACTTCGAGTCGGCAGGTAATCTGCTTAACCTCTTTGAGCGAGCCTTTTCGCAAAAGACCGAGGGCGGGTATTATAATATCCTCGGCGTGCGATATTCGCAGTATGTGCGTGGCGATGTGAGCCTGAGCCGTAAGATCATGTTGGGCGAAAGAAGTGCTGTGGCAGGTAGAATCTTTGCAGGTGTGGGTCTGCCATACGGTAATTCAAATGCTCTGCCTTTCGACCGTCTGTTCTATGTCGGAGGTAGTAATAGTATGCGTGGATGGGCACCGCGTACGCTTGGCCCTGGAAATACCCCTTACGAGGAGACTGCATACCCTGTTCAGATGGGTGATATGAGATTGGAGGCTAACCTCGAACTTCGATTCCCAATTTGGGGAATGTTTCATGGTGCTACGTTCCTCGATTTAGGAAATGTGTGGTACTTAGGTATCGACAAGGCTGAGGTGCCAGCTGAGGGCATCTTCAAGTGGGATAAATTCTACAAGCAGTTGGGTCTGAACAGCGGCTTGGGACTTCGTATAGATATCAAATTTGTGATTTTGCGTCTGGATTGGGGTATCCAACTTCATAACCCTAACGATCCCGCAGGTCAGCGCTGGATCCACAACTTCAAGTGGAAAAACACAGCCCTCAACTTCGGCGTAGGATATCCTTTCTAATCTCTTTACTCCTATTTTTTACATCGGAATCATGTACTCCCACCAAAAGTCTTTAGGCTTGAGGATTGGAGTCGCTAACTTCTATTTTAATGTGACATACCCTTCGCACGTGCCCATTTGTCCTATTGGGGTACGGTAAATAGGTCAAAATGTACAAAATCCAACAAAATACTGAATTTATTATTACATAATGTTGCACAACTTTAGGCTTTTATCCGTAATTTTGTAGTGCAGTAACAAAAAACAATCTATAAAATTATGAACTTAAATGAAAATTGCGACTCTACGGCTGTTGCAAGGTATGTGGAGACAAACTATGTATGTATTCAACTCGTACAACTCTCGCGCATTGCCATCGGGTTCGTTCAGCGCGGCGAAAAGTACATCTATTACGGTGATTCGCGCTATGTTGTGCAACGTGGAGGAGTCTTCTACCTCGGCATCGGCAATCACTATGTGGAGAACATCCCCGAGGACGGCAAGGGTTTTGAACAAGTGGTTGTCTATTACTCTCCGCAACAGATTCAGCGCATTCTGCTCCAACTCAATATGAGTTTTGCGCTCGACATCACAAGCCATCACACCTGCGAGGCGTGCAGTCGCCTGAATCATGTCTCGATGACTGCAACCTCGGTGCTCAGAAACTATTTCCAGCACCTTAGTTCCTATCTTCACGATGAAAATTTCATACAAGATCCCACAGCCGAGAATATCAAGATGACGGAACTGATCTACTCGCTCATCTCGATGCCTGAGTGTTGTCTTCGAAGCAAGGTGCTAAGCAACGCCGATGCCGCCTACGGAAATTTCGAGCAGATCATCTATGGTAACGTCTTCTGCGATATCTCGATCGAGGCACTCGCGGCGCAGACTAACCGATCACTCACATCGTTTAAGAAGGAGTTTAAGCGCCACTTCAGCCTGCCGCCACATCGTTGGTTTATCCATCAACGCCTGATGCAGTCGCGTCTATTGCTGATCTCAACGCTGAAGTCAATCTCTGAGATCGGCAACGAATGTACCTTCCCCAATACGTCACACTTTATCAAACTCTTCAAAAAGGAGTTTGGCGTCACGCCTGCTGTCTATCGTGTGCGCAATGGTGGCGTTCTGCTCAACAAGTCACCTCGTTCGGCAGTAACAATCGCCTCATCGAATGTAGGCAATGCACCACATCGTGTAGCATTGTAACTTAAGAACATTGTTATGTAAGTCGATTTAAACTACATCCTGATTTCATGTAATCTTCCCAGAGCCTGTCTGATAAGGTTTGGACAGGCTCATTTTTGCGCAAGAAGTTGAATATCTGTGCGACTCGATTATTTTAGTCGTTGAAATTCTCGGCGAAGAACATACGGCGATATGACTCGGCTTTTTTAATTAAGGCTAATGGGTAGGCGCGAGATGTGGAGGGCATACGCCAAAAGTGTAATGTGCGATCAGCCAAACAAATTTTTGTCATACCACCCACCGAGGGGGCTTCACAGGCAAACATCTCAGCGAGGGTTGTAGTAGCCTTTTCGCCTGTAGTGACAATGGCTTTACAATCGGGTATCTCTCTTAGCAGAGCATGAATATCTGATGGCGTAACGACCTCTAAAAATTTATCCGAGGCATTATTTTTATGGCGTTTTATCTCTGCGGCGGTATCATATAGAGCAATCCCCCTTTCTGAACAGAACGCTATAATTTTTTCACGATCAAAGCGCTTCTCCTCCACGATCTCAAAATAGTGAGCATCATTATAGAATATCAGGCCCATCACTCGCCACATATCGTTTTGGCGATTGGGATAGAAAAAATCCATCGACCAGCGTTCACGCTTCGGAGGGAAACTACCCAATAGCAACACCTTTGCTCCACAAGGCAGAAAAGGTTTCAACGGATGTTGCTCAACGGTTATCTCTTTACTCTGATCCATACGACAAAGGTAATATTTCTAAATTTTAAATAAAACAGCTTTCTCTGTTGCGAAAACGGTTTTCTATACCTAAATTTGTATGTATTTTGGCATTATGTCGAGATCACGCAAAGTCCAAAAGCTAAAACAATTTAAAACTAACCAAAATTATGAAAATGAAATCTCGCCTTTTTAATACTCTCGTGGTGGCGTTGACTGCAACTCTGACAGCGGCAATCATGGTGGGTTGTGGATGTTCTTCGCCCGAAGTTGGGCAGAAGAGTGATGCATTGGATGCTTCGGCATGGGAACAATCAAAGTGGATATCGGCTGCGGATGCGCCAGTAGTGACGGATAGAGGCAAGACTCGTGACCGTGCAGCTGACGGCGCAAGTTGGTTTGTCTCTACGGTAAAGAATGAAGGCAAAGTTGTCTCTGCCAAGTGGATGACAACAAGTCTCGGTGTCTATGAGATCTATCTCAATGGCAAACCTGTGGGCAAGGAGTTCCTAAAGCCAGGCTTTACCCATGTGTTTAAGACTCGCCGTTCGTTCACATACGACATTACTGAGGCTTTCAATAAGTCTGCTGGTGGCGAGAATCAGCTCTCAGCTCAGGTGACTCCAGGCTGGTGGGGCGATAAGATCGTTACCCCTGGAGGTAGTGGTTTTTATGGTACAAAGTGTGCTTTTAGAGGTGTGCTGGAGCTTACGTATGCCGATGGTACAAAGAAGTTGTATGGTACCGATTTAGAGAATTGGAAGGCAGGTATTGCAGGTCCTGTAAAACATTCGGCTATTTTCGATGGCGAGGAGTATGATGCTCGCGAGAAGATGGGTTACGAGGTTGCCGACAAGCTCTCGACACCTGAATTGAACAAGGAGTTTAAGGGTGAGATTTTGCCTTCTGAGGGCGCTGAAGTATATCTCCGCCATGATCTTGAGTTGAATCCTATCGAAGCTTATATCTGGAAAGATATTGAGAATGAGAAAGATAATGAATTTGGTAAGGTCGTGATCGCAAAGCAGTTCAAAGTAGGCGAGCAGATCGTTTTGAAGGCAGGCGAGAATTTGGTTGTGGATTTTGGACAGAATTGTGCAGGCGTGCCATCCTTTGTATTTAAGGCGGCCGAGGGTACAACTCTTACATGTCTTCCAGGAGAGCTTCTCAATGACGGCAATGGTGCACGCAGTCGAGGAATGGATGGCCCTGAAGGTAGCGTTCATCGTGAGAATCTGCGTACTCCCAATACTGCATTCTTGATGAAATATACCTTTGGTGCAGGGGATAAGTTTGTCAGCTATCACCCTACTCGTACGTTCTACGGCTACCGTTACGTTGCTATTACAGCCGATGCTGATGTTATAATCAAGAAGATTTCGACTCTCCCTGTAACTTCTATCGCCGAGGGTCTTGAGATTGGTAAGATCTCGACAGGTGACGAGTCTGTCAACAAGCTCATCTCGAACACATATTGGGGACAACTCTCAAACTACCTCTCTGTTCCGACAGATTGCCCACAGCGTAACGAGCGTTTGGGTTGGACCGCCGATACTCAGGTATTCACCGAGACAGGTACTTTCTTTGCCAACACGCTCACCTTCTTCTACAAGTGGATGCGTGATATGCGCGACAGCCAGAGTGCGTTGGGCGGATTCCCTGGAGTTGCTCCTTATGCTCAGTATGGCAACGAGATGATGCGTCTTGGCTGGGCTGATGCGGGGATCATCGTG
>CAYTGT010000099.1:0-6460 GCA_964437405.1 uncultured Alistipes sp. | reverse complement strand
GATGATGACAAAGGCTATCGAGCGTGCCCAGAAGAAGGTCGAGGAGAACAACTTTGGTATCCGTAAGCGCCTATTGGAGTATGATGATGTTATGAACTCTCAGCGTGAGGTGATCTACACTCGCCGCCGCCATGCACTCTATGGAGAGCAGATTGAGATCGACCTGAATAACATCATGTACGACTATGCCGAGGGTTTTGTTAATAATAACGAGGGGGCTGATTACGAGTCATTCTCATTTGAGTTGATCCGCGAGGTTGCACTCCAGCCATCGTTCGATGAGGCTAAGTACAACTCAGCAAAGCATGCCGAGTTGGTAGAGTTGATCGTAGAGGATCTTCGCGCTCTCTTTGCTCGCCGTCAGAAAGCTGTGGCAGATACTGTGCGTAAGACAATGGAGATGGTCTATGAGACCAATAAAGACCACATGTCAAATAGCATCCACTTCCCACTGACAGATGGTCACTTGGGATTCCATGTACCTGTGGAGTTGCAGCGTTGCAAGGACAGCGATGGAGCTGAGATCTACAAGGCATTTGCGAAGATCGTACTCTTCACAACCATTGATGACGCATGGCGTGAGCACTTGCGCGAGATGGACGAGTTGCGTCAGAGTGTACAGAATGCAACTTACGAGCAGAAGGATCCATTATTGATCTATAAGTTAGAGTCTTATAACCTCTTCTCGAAGATGTTGGAGAAGGTTAACCGCGAATCGTTGGCAATTCTCGACAAGTCGTATGTGCCTGTAAGAGAGAATAATCCTGATGCAGTACAGCAGGAGCGTCAGCAGAAGGCTAAGGTGGATGTAAACAAGTTGCAGGCATCTCGCATGGCAGCGGCTGCGGCGGCAGGTCAGGCCGAGAAGAGCAAACCTGCTCCGATGATTGCAGAGAAGAAGGTGGGTCGAAACGACCCTTGTCCATGCGGAAGCGGCAAGAAGTACAAGCACTGTCACGGTAAGGATTTGTAATTATTAGAATCGCATAACCAAACAGGAGGATTAGGAGATGAAGAGGCTGATTTTTAGCGTAATGCTAATTATATTGGGGACGTTGATCTCAGAAAATATCATCGCTCAAGAGGTGGAGAAGAAGCAGAAATATGATGTTGCAGCCTTCCTCTACCCCGCCTACTCCTCTGACGATGTTCGTCTGCGTCCGTTTTGGCCAATGGGCATAGGCGAATGGGAGACTGTGATGACCATGCAACAGCGTAATCCTGGTCACTATTGGGATCGTAAACCACTGTGGGGTTACATCAACGAGGCTGATCCGAAGGTGATGGAGATGGAGATTGAGCAGGCCACCCAACATGGTGTGAATGTCTTTATCTTCGATTGGTATTGGTACGATGGTCGTCCATTTATGGAAACTACGCTAAACAACGGATTCTTAAAGGCTGAGAATGTCGAGAAGATGAAGTTTTACTTGATGTGGGCAAACCACGATGTGCTCAACCTCTGGGACACACGTTTGGCACGCTACAACGAGAACAACGTAATCTGGCAAGGTAAGGTTGACCGCGAGGAGTTTGAGAAAATCTGTTTGCGAAATATAGAAAACTATTTCAAGCATCCGCAGTATTACAAAATTGACGGCAAGCCTGTATTTATGATCTATGATCTGCCAAATCTGATCAACGGATTGGGTGGCGTGAAGCAGACGGCTGAAGCTTTGGAGTGGTTCCGTAAGCAGGTGCGCAAGGCGGGATTTCCCGATTTGGAGTTGCAGTTTGCGATGTGGAGCATCAATCTGAATTATAGCGGATTGGATGCAAGCAAAAGTGAGAATCCGCAGGACGATTTTATCCGAGAACTTGGATTCAACAGCGCAACACACTACCAATTTGTACACTTCACAGATGTCAACAGAGATTATACCGAGATAATGCGCGATGTAGAGAAGGAATGGGAGAGAATCGACAAGAGTTACTCGTTTACATACTACCCTCACGTGAGTGTAGGTTGGGACAACAGTCCTCGCACGGTGCATAGCGCTGTTGTAAAGAATAACACTCCCGAAGCATTTGCCGAGACATTGCGCAAGGCTAAAGCACACGCCGACAAACATCCACAGCGCACACCACTCATCACAATCAACAGTTGGAACGAGTGGACAGAGACAAGTTATCTGCAACCGTGCAATGTGTTTGGTTACGGATATTTGGAGGCAGTCAAAAAGGTGTTTATTGACGAAGAAAAATAGATAATATGGGATACGAAGAGGAGAAACTCCGACAATTAGATCTGCGTTATCTGCGCATGGCTCGCATCTGGGCCGAGAACTCATATTGTGTGCGCCGACAGGTGGGTGCGTTGATAGTGAAGGATAAGATGATTATATCGGACGGCTACAACGGTACGCCTGCAGGTTTTGAGAACATCTGCGAGGATGAGGTGACGGGTAAGACCAAGCCTTATGTTTTGCATGCCGAGGCCAATGCAATCACAAAAGTAGCAAAGAGTGCCAATAACTGCGATGGCTCGACCCTATACGTTACAGCGGCACCATGTATCGAGTGCTCAAAGCTGATCATTCAGGCAGGTATCAAACGTGTGGTATATCTTGATGACTATCGTTCAGAGGATGGACTTAATCTTCTAAAAAGAGTCGGTATCGAGTGCGTAAAAAGAGATTTGGAGGAGTAGGAGCTTTTGAGCAAACACCCCTATCCATAAAATAACAGAGCCTTTCCTCGCTTGGAAAGGCTCTGTTATTATAATATATGTATACCCCTTTTAGAATGGAAGGTCATCGGGATCATCATTTGCTGCAGGAACAGCGGCTGGCTGTGTCGGCTGGACATGTGCTGCCGCAGGTTGTGAATATGACTGCTGAGGAGCAACTCCACCCTGCTGAGAATCTGATCGGCGACCAAGCAACTTCATATCATCGGCCATAATCTCGGTAGTATAACGCTTAATACCCTCCTTATCGGTCCACTCGCGAGTACGCAAACGACCCTCGATATAGAGCTGGCTACCCTTCTTCACATAACGATCGACAACATCGGCCAAACCACGCCATAGAGTGATAGTATGCCACTCTGTAAGCTCACGGCTCTCGTTGCTCTGACGATCATACAAACGCTCAGTAGTGGCCAAACGAACACGTGCCACCTTAACGCCTGACTCTGTGGTGCGAACCTCAGGATCGACACCCACGTTTCCTACTAAAATAACCTTATTTACCATATCTGTTTCTATTAATTCTCCTTATCTCCTCCCACTGTCAGATCGCCGAGGTGCACCTTGCCCAACAAATCGCTCTTGAGTGTACCGAAGAAATCTTCGTCAGATCCCTCCAAGAACTCGACCTTCACAGGTTGGTAGAACAATCGTTCGCGAATGATATCGGGCACACGGCGGCTACGGCGCAACTTCACCGCATCCTTCTCGGTGGTAAGCAACATCGCATTAGGATGCTTTTTGATCATCGCAACGATGTTTTCAATATCCTCAACTGTATAGACATGATGATCAGGATAGACCAAATTTTCAACCACATTATAGTGTTTCTTAACACCCTTAACAAATGGTTTTGGGTTGCCGATTCCAGACATAACAATCACCTCATCGCCTTGATTCAAGCTATTAGAGGTAGAGAAAAGCGGCACAGCAACGGTCGGAACCACACGAGTGAAATAGATCTTCTGGTAGGCTACCAATTGCAACTCCTTACGCCACATGCGCTGATCGAGCGGCTGCATCAACTTCGGACATTTAGTCACGATGAAGTAATGGGCACGATAGAGCGAATCGAGTTTGTCGCGCAGGCTACCCGCAGGCAAAAAATCATCCTCATAGAATGGGCGAGTATAATCCAACACAACGACATTGATACGAGGATCAACATGGCGATGCTGGAAGCCATCATCCATCACAATAAGGTTAATTTCAGGGTGTTCGGCTTGGATACGGAGGATAGCATCTACGCGCTTCTCACAGACAACAACCAACACATCGGGGAATTTCAACTTAATCTGCAATGGCTCATCGCCCACATCGCGATATGATGAGTCGAGCGTAACTTCGCGATAACCCTTTGTACGGCGGCCATATCCGCGCGAGAGTAGAGCCACATTATAGGTGGACTTCATAGTGTCGATAATCATCTCTGCTGTCGGGGTCTTACCCGTTCCGCCGACTGTGATATTACCCACACAGATGACAGGAATATCGAACTTCTCACTCTTGAGCAGTCGATTATCAAACAACCAGTGGCGAACGGAGATCACCATCCGATAGATATATGATAATAATTTGAGTAGCAATTTCATCTCGCCAAAAACAAGAAATTCAATCCTAATAATTTAAAACCTGACGCTTAGCTCTCGCAACACAGGTATACAATCACGTCAAAGATAACTATTTATTTCCAACAATCCAACCGAAGTGGGATTTTTTATACATTATTCGATCTTTTACAGACTTTTATCCGAGAACTTTCGTAATATTTTAGTAATTTTGTGATGTTATGTATAGATTTATTAAAGCAATTACAATATTGGCGCTCTTGGCGAGTGTTGCATGCCGAGAAACCAAACAAAGTGAGGAGGTAGCGGAGCCTGAAGTTCAGAAGACTCTGCTCTACGGGATTGTGGCAGATGATTACCAGATCAAACGCGACACAATCAAGATGGGAGAGACGTTGGGTAAGATACTCGGCAAATACGGCATATCAGCTCAGAGGGTCGACATGCTGGATAAGGCCGCAAAACAGGTCTTTCCGCTGAGTAAAATACGCGCCGACCGTCCCTACACGCTATTTTTCAGACAAGATTCGCTCGCTAAAGGGCAGTTGGATTACTTTGTCTACGAAAAGGATGTTGTAGAGTATGTAGTTTTTGCCTTTCAGGCAGACACTGTGGCGATCACTATGGGCGAGAAGCCTGTAACCATCAAGCGTCAAAAACGCTCATCAACTATCGAGTCATCGCTCTGGGGTGCAATCATGCGCGACAGCCTACCCTACTCGTTGGCGGCCGAGATGGAGGAGATATATCAGTGGACGGTGGATTTCTTCGGGATTCAAAAGGGCGATAACTTCACAGTGATCTATGACGAAAAGCTGATTGACTCGACCCATGTCGGCATTGGTCGTATCTGGGGTGCGAAGTTCAACCATGCAGGCAAGGATGTCTATGCAATCCCATTCAAACAGGGAGACAAGATACAGTATTGGGAGTATGACGGTGCTTCGTTACGCAAGCAGTTGCTAAAAGCTCCGTTGAAGTTCTCGCGCATCAGTTCTGGTTTTTCATACGCTCGACTGCACCCTGTGCATCGTGTTTATCGACCACATACAGGTGTCGACTACGCTGCCCCTAAGGGAACGCCTGTAAGAGCTGTAGCCGATGGAGTCGTAACATTCAAAGGCTGGGGAGGCGGAGGTGGAAACACGCTAAAGATCAAACATGCAGGAAATCTCGTGACGGGATACCTCCACTTGAGCAATTTTGCCGCAGGAATCAACAAAGGTAGCCGTGTCTCACAAGGTCAGTTGATCGGTTATGTGGGTAGCACAGGTACATCAACAGGCCCACACTTGGATTACCGAATCTGGAAGAATGGTACTCCGATAAACCCACTAAAAGTACCTCAAGAGCCTGCTGAGCCTATCAAAAAGGAGAATATGGCGGCATTTGAGCATATTAGAGATAGGATTGTGGCCGAGTTGAACGGCACAGCTACACCAGAGATGATTGTGACGCAGGTGGATAGTGTCGTAATGCCAAAAATAGACAGTACAGCGTTGCAAACTGTTACGAATAATAGCGAGTCTAAGGAAAACACCAAGATGTAGAGCGAGATGGAGATAGATAAGAAATTCGGAGAGTTCATCAAGGATCACCATGTCTTGACATTGGCGACAGCGACAGTCGAGGGAGAGCCTTATTGTTGTAACGCGTTCTACGCCTATGATGCTAAGAGCGCGGCTTTTATCTTCACAACCGACAGCGAGACACATCACGGCAAGATGATGGAGCAAAACGCCAAGGTTGCCGCTTCGATTGTACTTGAGACTCGCACCGTTGGAAAAATACAAGGCTTGCAAATTACGGGTGTAGTGAAGCCCGCCATCGAAGGTGATAAACTTATATATCTAAAGGAGTTCCCTTATGCAATAGTTGCAGATCTCTCGCTGTGGCGCTTAGAGGCTGACATAATGAAATTGACGGATAACAGACTCGGATTTGGAAAGAAACTGATATGGCAGAGATCGGAATAATAATAGTCGCAGGCGGCTCTGGTCGCAGAATGGGCGGAGCGTTACCCAAACAATTTATGATGCTCGGCAATGAACCTGTATTGGCGCGTACGATAAACCGTATGCGCGAGGCTCTACCTGCATCGCAAATTGTGGTGGTGCTCCCAAAGGAGCATGTTGAATTGTGGAAAAACATTGCGGCTCGCTTCGAGGTTGCCCAACATGAGATAGCATTGGGTGGAGCGGAG
>CAYTGT010000098.1:0-6513 GCA_964437405.1 uncultured Alistipes sp. | reverse complement strand
GAGGGAGAGAGTAGTCAAAATTCAGGATACGAAAGTTCGGGATTCTGATTTTGGGGTTTTGGTTTCTAAATTAGGGGATGACAAACCCAACAAACTGCACATACATTCCACAAAAATCACTTTCTATCATTTTTTTCTCATTTTGGATGTTATATTTGAACACCCTTAGACGTATTATATACGAACACAGGGCACAACTAACCCCGACAAAAGATGACAAGTGAAGAGATAAACAGAGAATTTCTACTCTATAAGGATTCGGCATATCGCTATGCTGAAAGTATCCTTCACGACTATGCCGCAGTCCAAGATGCCGCTCAGGATCTATACGAAAAACTCTGGCGCAGAAGGCTTTTCATCCGACAGAAGGGGTTTCGCTCGTTAATGATGACGATGATGAGAAATATCTGCATAGACCGACTTCGCGAACGAGAACGCCATCGGACGGTGGAGCTCCAAGATGGGCCCATGCCGAACAACGAGGAGAGCGACATCGCCGAGTTGGCCGAACGAGCCAAAGCTATTATCGCCACCCTCCCGCTCCGCGAACGCGAGGTGTTACACCTTAGAGATTGTCAAGGCATGGAGTTCGGCGAGATTGTCGAGATTGTCGGCATCAGCGAGGCTGCCGCACGAATGGCCTGTTCGAGAGCCCGCCAAAAAGTTAAAGATGAACTTGTAAAAATCATAAATCATGGATTATAAAGATCTCACAAAACGCTATCTCGAAGCTCAGACCTCACTCCAAGAGGAGGCTCAGCTCAAAGAACTCCACAGCGAGAGCCCGCAGGCTGAAGATCGCGCCATTGAAGCCATGATCTATCTGCGAGAGCAGGAGCGCAGCAGAGTGGACAACATACCGATCCGCCTGCACCAACCTAATCGCGCATGGCAGTTGGGTGTAGCTTTGGCGGCGGCCATAGCATTGATTGTGGGAGTATTCCACCTCAGCCAACCAACCATTTATGGCTACCACAACAACAAGCCTATCACTTCGCTGGCTCAAGCAGAGTTGCTCACACAAGAGTTGTTCGACAACTTAGCCTTAGCCAACATCGACTCGGAGGAGATCACCGAAGAGTTGTTCAGGATTGAATAAAACGCACTGAATTTATTAACCTCTTAACTTTAAAACATAACATTATGAAAAAGAGTTTTTTATTTATCGTATTTTTTTCTTTATCACTACTCAGCATTAGCTCCGTATCGGCACAAGGGTTACGCATCGGCCCTAACGGGTTTGAATTTGAAGAGGAGACCTCATCAAAGAAAAACACCACATTCCACTATGCAGTTGGCCCACGCGATGGCAAATTATATATCGTCAGCAAAACCTTTATTCCGACAGTAGAGATCGGCTGGAACATCCTCTCAGCTACCGACTACTCAGCCTATGACGGCTCTGCGTATGGAGAGTTTTTCGACATCAACAATTGGAAGTCGACACAGGTAACGGTCAACCTGCTCGGTGCATCGGCTCACTCTCGCGGCAGGACTTTCGGCGTAGATGTGGCACTCGGAATCCGCGCCAACAACTACCGTTTCGACAGCGGTATGACTCTCGGCAAGGGCGATTTAATCCACCCTGTCGCAATTGATGGTCGTGTAAAAAAGAGTAAATTCAACACCGCTGCCATACATATCCCTGCTGAGGTGTGGTTTGGCCGCCCAAGCAAGTTCGCATTCTCGATGGGAGGTTATGTCGATATGGTGATGAACTCACACACCAAAATCAAATACAAGGGTGGATCAAAGGATAAAGTACATGGGTTCCCCGTAAACTTTATCCAAGCGGGAGTAACTGCCCGTGTCACAATGTTCGGTTTCTCGATCTACGGCCAATACACCCCTACTCAGCTATTCAAATCTGGTCGCGGCCCTAAGATGCAGCAGTGGACAATCGGAATCGGATTCTAATATTGCAAAAACGAGTTGGACATGAGACGAATGTTTATTATATTCGCCATAGCGTTGCTCGGCATAAGCGTTGCGCAAGCACAGACCACGCGCAAGGAGATCAACCCCATAGGTTTTAAATTGATCTATGACGGTTGTTCCACTTGGGCAAACAAGGAGGGTAAGAGCAGCCCGATAAATGTGATGCAGATCCCAGGTGAGGTGATACAACGTGCCGCCAAGAGCGAGCAGGATAAGGAGTTGGCAAAGAGGATTCAGGAGACCTACCAGATCACCATCTCGCCACGTGGAGGCAAGGGTTACATCGAACGTATCATACGCAAGATGAGGTACGATATGGGCGATGGGCAGTTAAAATTCAAATTTCAGGAGCTATACAAGCAACGTATGGAGCGAGCGATCGCAAATCGCAAATGCTACATCTTCCATCGCCCAGCCGATGAGTTCTATCCTCAAGAGTGGTTGGTTGTAATTGACGATAGCGAAGATAATAAAAAGTCTTTCGCTAAGAACAAAGAGCCATTTGTGATGACCTGCTTGGTGGGAGATCAGTTGACGATGGATGATGTGCTCTCGATGATCAGCGGGCCTAAACAGACTAAATAGATTATTTTATGAAAAGAGTTTTTGCTTTCAAATGTTTATTGCTTGTCGGCTTACTGCTCTCGGCGGTAGCGGCAGAGGCTAAACGCCCCACAACCGACACCAACGGAGATGGGAAACTTCGCATCCTTGCCATCGGCAACAGTTTCTCGGACGATGCGATGGAGTATCTGCCAAAGTTTGCATACCAGCTCGGTTGTGATCATGTCGAATTGGCAAGGCTCTACATCGGCGGTTGCTCTTTGGAACGCCATGTAAGAGAACATCGTGAAGGCAAACCTCGTTACGACTTCTACCACTACGACTTTGACTCTTACGACAAAGAATCTGATATTACACACAATTGGACCAAAGACAAGCAGCTCCGCACAATGGAGTACGCCTTGAAGATGGGCGAGTGGGATATCATCACCATGCAACAGGTTTCGGGACTTTCGGGCAAGTGGGATAGTTTCCAACCCCATTTGGATGAGTTGGTAAAGATCGTGCGCAAGTATCAGCCAAAAGCAAAGTTGGCATGGCACATGACATGGAGCTATTCGCAAAACTCAACACATGGCGACTTCAAGCGTTACGGCAACTCGCAGGAGCAGATGGATAACGAGATAGTTGCAACAGCGAGGAAGGTTTATGAGCAGACGCCATATTTCGATTATCTGATCCCTTCGGGAGTGGCAATCGAGGCTCTGCGCTACTCATATAACAATCCGCCCAAAGATCTCACTCGCGATGGCTACCATCTCGACTACGGCATGGGGCGTTATGCGGCGGCTTGCGTGTGGTATAAGGTTTTGATCGAGCCATTCACAGGCAAGAAGTTGCGAGACTCTGAGGTATTTACACTCAAGGGTGATAGGTTTGTTGTGCAGATGGAGCGAGCCTATTGCATCACCGCCGCCGAGAAGGCTGCAAAGAAATTATATTGGATCGATGGAGGAGCGACCCCAACTAAGAGATTGCTGAAAAAGCCTCTACATTCGCCTTATGTTGTTGTGGACACCGATCGTTTTCACGATCCTGACTATAAACAAAAAGTTAAGGAGAGCGGAATCGGAAGTATGCTAATAAAGGATTTTTCTTTGAAATAAAAGGGAATGTTGCCAAATAAAATATCGGCGTGATAGTTGTGGATCACGCCGATATTTTGCTTAATAAAGTAGGTTACTTCACGGCCTGCAAGATAGCCTGCACCTCGCCGTTAGAGAGCAACATCAGCATATCGCCATCGACTTCGTAATGGGTAACGCGCGAAGCAATCTTTGTAAACTCGGTCTCCAAAGCCTGATCGGGACACATCATTCGAGTACCTGCCAAAGCCCCAATCTGCATCACACCCTTGTCGGTGCTCTTATAGGTTGCCATCATGCGGTTGCAAGCTCCCACACCCGAAAAATTACCATCCTCGGCAAATGTAAAGACAAACTGATCGGCCTTTGGATGTATATCCTGACCCATCATGCGCTTGAGCTGCCATGTCGTACCGACCAATGGCTTATTATTCTTACCCTTGCGGCAAGCACAACATCCTGCCGCTATGACAGCTACCGCCAATGCGATAACTGATAGAAAAAAAATACGTTTCATCTTCGCTTCAAAATTTAAATCAAAAAACTATCAAACTTCTTGCCGTTGATTGCACAAAGATAGATTATTTTCTCTATCTTTGCTTTACTCTTAAAAATGTTTGACAAGATAAAGGTACATAAATTTTTAGTATTATGAAAAAAATTATCGCTTCACCACTCGCTCCAAAGGCAGTAGGACCATATTCTCAGGCTGTAGAGGCCAACGGGACTCTCTATATTTC
The DNA here is from genome assembly GCA_964437405.1 of uncultured Alistipes sp. Taxonomy (GTDB): domain Bacteria; phylum Bacteroidota; class Bacteroidia; order Bacteroidales; family Rikenellaceae; genus Alistipes. The sequence goes on along the minus strand of CAYTGT010000098.1, from coordinate 2,186 downwards.
AGGACAGTTGCCTATTGATGCTTCGACAGGCAAGATGGCCGAGACTATCGAGGAACAGACTCGCCAATCGTTGACAAACTTGAGCTACATAGCCAAGGAGGCTGGTTATGAATTGAGCGATGCTGTAAAGATTTCGGTATTGTTGGACGACATCGCAGACTTCGCCGCTATGAACGGAGTATATGCTCAGTTCTTCACCGAGAATATGCCAGCACGCGTGTGCTACGAGGTGGCAAAGTTGCCAATGGGTGCTAAGGTTGAGATTGACGCAATCCTCGCCAAGTAGGAATCACCCAAAGGATATATAAAACATTCCTGAAATGCGTTAGGATATTCCTGACGCATATTTTGTCGGTTTTGTGGAGAAGCTGTTGAAAACTTCATAAAAAAAAGAGGGTTTTAGCACCAAATTTTAAGACCTTTGTAGAGTCGGATTATCCCCCTATGAAATCGGGGATAGAGTAAGAGCGAAGAAAAGAGTAATAAATAAAATATAAAATCATGTCACAAAAACCATCTAAACTCACAGAAGTGAGCTACAACGATGCTGTAGCGGCATCGAAGGAGTATTTTGCAGGCGATGAGTTGGCGGCAACGGTATGGGTAAGTAAATATGCCCTAAAGGATTCGTACGGTCACATCTACGAATCAAATCCAGAGCAGATGCACCACCGTTTGGCGGCTGAGTTGGAGCGCATCGAGCAGAAATACCCTAACCCAATGAGCAAAGAGGAGATCTTTTCTCTGCTCGACCATTTCCGTTACATCATCCCACAGGGTGGCCCAATGACGGGAATCGGTAACAATTTGCAGATCGCTTCGCTCTCAAACTGCTTCGTGATCGGTAACAACAAACACGCCGATTCATACGGCGGTATCTTCCGTATGGACGAGGAGCAGGTGCAGCTCATGAAGCGCCGCGGCGGTGTTGGCCACGACCTTTCGGAGCTTCGTCCAACAGGTACTCCTGTACTCAATTCGGCTCTTACTTCGACAGGTATCGTACCATTTATGGAGCGATACTCAAACTCTACACGCGAGGTGGCACAAGATGGTCGCCGCGGCGCTTTGATGCTCTCGCTCTCAATCAAGCACCCCGATGCAGAGAAGTTTATCGATGCCAAGACTCAGTCGGGCAAGGTGACAGGCGCCAACGTATCGATCAAACTCGATGACGAATTTATGCGTGCTGCGATGGAGAACCGCCCATATCGTCAGCAGTTCCCTATCAATTCAGCTGAGCCAAAGATCACAGCAGATATAGATGCAAAGAAGTTGTGGGAGAAGATTATCCACAACGCTTGGCAATCGGCCGAGCCAGGTGTACTCTTCTGGGATACAATCATCCGCGAGAGTGTACCCGATTGTTATGCTGATTTGGGATTCACAACCGTCTCTACCAACCCTTGTGGCGAGATTCCATTGTGCCCATACGACAGCTGCCGATTGTTGGCACTGAACTTGTTGGGTTATGTAGATAATCCATTTACTAAGGAGGCTAAATTCAACTTCGACCTCTTCCGCACTCACGTTGCTAAGGCGATGCGCATGATGGATGACATCATCGACTTGGAGTTGGAGAAGGTTGAGCAGATAATTAATAAGGTAGCCGCTGATCCTGAGGAGGAGGATATCCGCAAGGTCGAGTATGAGCTATGGAAGAAGATTAAGGATATGGCATTGAAGGGTCGCCGCACAGGTCTCGGAATCACAGCCGAGGGAGATATGTTGGCAGCGTTGGGCTTAAGATATGGCTCTGACGAGGCTATCGACTTCGCTGTGAGCGTACACCGTACTTTGGCAGTAGAGGCATATCGTGCTTCAGTCGAGATGGCCAAGGAGCGCGGAGCGTTCCCTATCTACGATACCGAGCGCGAGAAGGGTAATCCGATGATTGAGCGCATCAAGGAGGCCGACCCAGAGCTTTACGCACAGATGGCAGAGCATGGCCGCCGCAACATCGCCATGTTGACCATCGCACCTACGGGTACGACATCCCTGATGTCGCAGACCACATCGGGTATCGAGCCTGTATTCCGCCCTGTATACAAGCGCCGCCGCAAGATCAATCCTTCGGATAGAGATAAGGTAGCTACATTTATTGATCAGACAGGAGAAAAGTTTGAGGAGTATTATGTATATCACCACCAATTTGTAAAGTGGTTGGAGAAGAATGGCTACGACAC
>CAYTGT010000097.1:0-6600 GCA_964437405.1 uncultured Alistipes sp. | reverse complement strand
GCGCTCATGGCTCTGCTTGTCGATGGTCGAAGGTGTAGTCTCCAAACTGCGTGCTCCACGCACATTCACTTTGACCGATGCTCGCATTCCCTTACCCTTCGATGACGAGATGTCGAAACGTCCATTCAGACTATTGATTCTCGAATTGATATTCGATAGACCCATGCCGCAATCCATCATCGCCTGAGGGTCAAAGCCACGACCATTGTCGCTATACTGCAACTCCAATTCATCGCCCGAAGCTGCCAACGAGAGACGAATCTCGCTACATCCCGAATGTTTCAACGAATTGGTGATAAGCTCACAAATCACTCGATACATGATCACCTCAAGATCAGAATCGTAACGATCCGAACGCAGATTGGTCACAAATGCAATTTTCACCTTATGCAACGAAGATGACCTATCGATAAAATTCTGCACGCCACGTGCCAATCCAAAATCAGACAAGACATGAGGCGAAAGGTTATTCGATATCTCTCGGAGCGAACGCACCGCCTCCTCCACAACATAGAGCGTATTGCTGAGAATCTCGCGACTCGCCGAATCCATCTCGCTCTTCGAGAGTGACGAAAGTGAGATCTTGGCCGATGAGAGCAAAGGACCCAAGCCATCATGCAACTCCTTCGAGAAGTTGGCGCGGCTCTTCTCCTCAGCTCTTAACGCTGCTGTCAGGATTCGTTTATCGGTGAGCTGACGATGGTAATTTAGGCGGTCGATATATGTGATCAGCCTGTCGAGCAACATCACTCCGACCGAGATACAGATCGAGATGGTAACATCGAACCACATAATGGTCTCCACAGGCAACTGATGACCATAGCTCACCCATAGCTGTAACAAACGCTCTCCAGCCAAAAGCATAAAACCGATGATGAAGAGAATCCAAATAGAATTATACTTTGTCGCGCGCACCAAACGTACGGCGTAATACATGGCAATGAACTGAACGATGATTGCCACATAGAGCAAAAAACGAATAGTCATAGGCTTATTATATATTAAATTCTACAAAATCTACACATTGCGACACTCTCTTTCGTGCTTTCTTGCTTTCGTGCCGACCCTACCCAATTATCTTTCTCAAATACTCCATCTGCCCATAATGGGTCATATCAACCTGCACAGGCACTACCGACACATATCCATTGGCCAATGCCCACTCATCGGTATCCTCTGATTCGGGCTCGTGGTTGCTAAACGCGCCACTGATCATGTAGCCCTCTCTGCCATCCTCGCTCGGCATCGGAGAGAACTCATCGAGCCATATACCGCGACATTGACGGCACACCTTCACACCCTGAATCTCTGAAAGAGGGATGTTAGGCACATTGACATTTAAGCAAAGACTCCCTCCAGGGTGCTCCAACACCGATTTAATAATCTCTCGCGCATAGTGTTTGGCCGCTTCGAAATCGGCATCGGCATCGTGATCCGTCAGCGATAAACCCACCGAAGGACAACCATAGAAACTTCCCTCTATGGCCGCTCCCATCGTACCCGAATAGAGCACATTTGTCCCTGCATTGGAGCCGTGATTGATTCCCGACACCACCAAATCGACCTTCGTCTGACGGAAAAGATGGTCGAAAGCAAACTTTGCACAATCGACAGGCGTTCCCGACAGCGAATAGACCTCCACGCCCTCACTTTGATGGCGCGACTCGATATACAACGGATCATATATTGTGATAGCTTGGCTCTTGCCGCTCTGCACCGTCTCAGGCGCCACAGCAACTACTCGGCCAAACTCGCTCGCTACCTCAATGGCCGCAGCAAAACCCTTAGCCGAAAAGCTATCATCGTTGGTTACAAATATCAATTTTTCTCTGTTCATCTCTTTTTCTATTCTCGGAGGCAAAATATACCCCGTTTACAAAGGTAGAAAAATATTTCAAACCTAAGGGTTGCTATTCATATTTTTTCATCGTAACTTTGTTTACGATCAAATAAAAACACTAAAACTTAAACACGTTATGAGAAAATTTAACCATGTGGGTATTCCACTCAAGGAGAAGATGGAGGGCATGATCTATGCCGAGCCATTGAAGGTATATATCACCGATTGTTCGCAGAGCCCTAACAAGATCGAGTTTCTCTATTTCGAGCCCGACACTCCACTGCCACAACTGATGATTGATCAGGCGCATATCGCCTATGAGGTTGAGAATTTGGAGGAGGCAATCAAGAGTGCGAAGTTGCTCTTCGGCCCATTCGACATGGGACACATGCTCTTAGCCTTTGTCGAGGAGGAGGGTATCGCTGTGGAGTTCAACGAATTTAAGAAATAATTATAGCTAAAACAACTCCAACTGTTCTGGAGCACAATTAAACGTCTTGCGGTGATAGGGGCTTAGGCCATACTCTCTGACCGCAAGACGGTGTTTTTTAGTGGGATAACCTTTGTTGCTATCCCAGCCATACTGAGGATACTCCTCATGCAGACGCATCATATATTCGTCACGGTGTGTCTTGGCCAACACCGATGCCGCCGCGATATTGGCATATTTGCCATCGCCCTTCACAATACAATGAAATGGGATATCCGAAGCAGGATAGAAGCGGTTGCCGTCAATGGCTAAAAACTCAGGACGTGGTTGCAACCTACTGACCGCCACATTCATACCCTCGAAAGATGCCTTGAGGATGTTGATCTGATCTATACGCTCAGCCGTAATCTCGGCCACAGCCCATGCCACAGCCTCGCGCTCGATGATCCCACGCAATTCGTTGCGCTGACGCTCGGTCATCTGCTTCGAGTCGTTGAGCAGAGGATGAAAAAAGTCGGGAGGCAAAATCACCGCCGCCGCAAATACACTTCCAGCCAGACATCCGCGCCCCGCCTCATCACACCCCGCCTCAAGGAGTTTTTTTTGATATGAATTTTCCAACATATATAAGCAAAGTTAAGAATAATTTTTTTGCACCACAACCCTTTTTTTCATAAATTTGCATCTACGCCACGATTGAGGTTTATGCCTACAAACAAGGCCTTCAAGCAAAACCCTATTGAACGATAAATTTATGGCAGCAAAACACGCAGTACAACATAGAGCTTTCGATTTGACCATCACCCTGCTTTTCATCGCCGTAGCAACTACCCTACGCTCGATGTTCTTCCCTTCGGGCGATGAGTCGATCCCCAATGTCGCGACACCAATCGGCGCTTGGCTTCAGCAGTTGCAAAACTTTATTCCCAACTTCTCGGCCATAATCTGGGGCGCATTTATCATTGTCGCAGGCTTGAGCGTGGGTCGTTATGGTGCGCGTTTCTCGCTCTACCCTGCCTATACATTGATGGGTATTCCGATTTTCGGAGCTATCGCCGCATGCGTCATGATTAGCAGCGACTATTTGGTTTCGATGGTGGCCTCACTTGTGATGTTGCTCGCTACGAAGTACACCCACCGTTGCGTGATGCGTTCAAAGAGTTTCAGCGATCTGTCGTTGGCTATGTTGGCTTACGGTACATTGCCGCTGATCTATGCGCCAACGGCAATTCTACTCGCCGTTCTACCGCTCCTTATGTTCCTGATCCGCAACACCTGGCGCGACCTTGTCGTGACGCTGAGTAGCCTTTACCTTCCTCTTGCCGCACTATGTTATTGGAGTTGGTGTGGCGGTAGTGGATTCCTTACGCCTGCCGAAAATCTCTACACAGCCTTTATCACACCGAGCGAATTCAGCCTTTTCAGCACACTCAACCCCGTCAGCGTCTTACTCTTAGGAGTGATACTTGTGATGACACTCTGCTCATTCTCGCTCATCATCTCGGACAAATACTCTCTCAAGGTAAATGCCCGCGCCATGATGCGCTTTAACTCGCTGATGATCATCACCACCATCGCCTTGCTCTTCGTTCCGAGCTCTACGGCTACTACATTTGCCATCATAGCTCTGCCTGCGGCGATGCTAATACCGCTGATCTTTGTCCGACTTGGAGTCAGATTCACCGAAATGCTATACCGCTTGATGTTGCTTTTGGCCGCACTTAATTGCGTTGCATTGGCGATTTTCTAAAAAGGTGCGATGTGTACTAAGCGTAAATGAGGATTTCGAAGGCAAGCAAAAGGTTGCGATTAAGCCGAGTACAAAGCAAACTTGTTTGTTTTGTATTGGCATAGCAACCAAAAGGAACTTAACGCCAAAATCACCTTGTTAGGCAACTTTATTCCTACGCCAGATGACAATAGCATTCACCGCATTTATCGTATAGAAAGCATATTTGACCACCATCAACGCGGCATGCGGCTCGCCATTAATGGTCGCCACCGTCCATAACGTCACACTGAGCAGATTGATTGCCAACCACAGAAACCACTGTTCCCAATAAGCACACGTCATAAGATATTGTGCCACAACAGCTATGACCGTAATCGCAGCATCCTTTAGTGGCTGTGAATCATCGGTATATTTCGCCAAAATCCACCACAAAGCCATCGAAGCCACCACTATCACCGCACCCCACAACGCCATCTGTCGGCGACTCATGCTACGCGACTGCACCTTCGACTCATCGCCCGAATCCTTACGCTTGCGCCACGCCCAATAACCGATAAACTGCATCGGCACATAGTACAGAAGATGTAACGCCGCACCACCGTAATACTGCGATTTCAGAGCGATGTAACCATAAACGCCCACATTTATCAACCCGAAAAAGAAGTTCAGTATGCTGCGATTGGCACTCAACACCACACCCATCACTCCCGCCACCAGAACTATGAATCCCAACGGATCAAACTCGCCCGTCAGCAACGTGTATGCCGTAGCCGTGGCGATCGGGCCCACGATCAGCAGGTAGTCCAAAGGACGCAAAGTCGAGAAAGAGAACAATTTAGCCATAGGATTTTATAATATTTCGGTCACAAATTTACAACAAATTGACTTTTCGCACCATTTTGCGCCCGATTTTTCACCTCCAAATGTTTTTTTTGCACAAAATTATCTATCTTTGCACTCCGTATCAACCTCTTATATAGGGCACAAGGTTAGATAAGCTCTCGATGCCGCGAGGTAGCAGGAGTTTGGGATTATGAGCCAATGAGCAGTATGGTAGACCAAGTGCAGCGATAATGTTGAACGATTTAACTTTTATATTTTGTTGCAACAATGAACAAGGATGCAATTATCAAGCTCGTGAACGAGCAGATGTGGACAAAGACTGACGCAGATGTGCCTCAGTTTGCAGTTGGTGATACTATCACCGTAACTTATCGTATCGTAGAGGGTAACAAGGAGCGTTTGCAGAGCTTCCGCGGTGTAGTTATCCAGATCAAGGGTACAGGCAAGACAAAGATGTTTACAATCCGTAAGATCTCTAACGGTGTAGGCGTTGAGCGTATCTTCCCACTCTACTCTCCACACATCGACCACATCGAGGTTAACAAGTATGGTGTTGTGCGCCGTGCACGTATCTACTACTTGCGCAACCTTACAGGTAAGAAGGCTCGTATCAAGGAGCGCCGCGTTTCAAAGTAGTCGCATACTACTTTTCGTTCACAACAAAGGCTGTCCCAATCTCTGGGCAGCCTTTTGTCGTATATATCCTCCATCGAGGGATGATAGGAGCAGACTATATTAACGTTTAAAAATATCCCAATTCAACTTTATTTCTCGACCTTCCTGGTAATCAAAAGAATACATAAATTTAGTAACAATATCATTGTAATACTTAGGGTCTGTCTTCATAAAGTTACTAGGACTTGTAGTACCATCTTGAGCCTTCAGATAAGCCTCTGTAACAATTTTCACTATAGTAACTACAATCTGTTTAAGTTTATAATCGATATCATCATCTTTATAGTTTGACAACACTGCTCCATACTCAAATACTGCATCTGATAGTATCTTTGGATTTTCAATGATTTGTTGCTCCGAGATATCCTCATTTACTAACATATAACATACTCCCAACAAAGCAAAAATGGTCAACTTTCCATTCTGTAATATTGCTAAGTGATCCTTAGTAAGTCGTCCCTCATGCTTCAATTTATTTTCAACATCTTTATATCTTTCGTTTAGATATATCAAATCCAAAATAAATTGTTTCTTTGACGGATCTTTCAAATAATTTTCTTGATACAATTGCTTATAAATACCCTGATTTTCAAATATCGTCTTTTTTCCAGAACGAGCTGTTCCAGGACGTTGATCCCTAAATGATAGTATTAATTGCCCTAACTCATCATTTTTAATCTTTAAACGCAATCCTTTTTCTGGACTCACACCTCGTTTAATCTCAAGAAATATAGATTCTCGTTTCAGCCATCTAGCCAAACTTACCATTTCTGGCGTATTAGACTTTAGATCTCGTGCAAAAATTGGCTTTTGAGAGTTGGTAGCTTCAGCAATACTTGTAAAGAACGAACCAGATCGTTTTTCATCCTTAGTTGCAACAATTTTACATGGTAAATAAAATTCACTAGTATTAGTTCCTTTATGTGTTGCTATTAAATGTGTAGTTTGTCCTCCATTTACAATCGAAAAATTATACAGATTTACTCTATTACCATCAACCTCAAATTCTTCACATGCTATAATAATACATTAGTGTCCACTAAAAAATCGAAATAGTTCTTTGAAATGATTGATATTTAA
>CAYTGT010000096.1:0-6631 GCA_964437405.1 uncultured Alistipes sp. | reverse complement strand
GGTTATGGCTGACTTGGCGATGAACGAGCCCAAGGCATTCGAGGCAATTGTTAACGCAGTAAAATAGCCGATAGCCGCTTGCGGCTGTCAAACACGAGCGACAACTCCCGAAAGAGTTGTCGCTCTTTTTTTTGCAGAGGAGAGAGGTGTGCGGTGTGGGTTTGGCACATATATTGATTTTAGAGGAGGTGATTTAACAACATCTTAGTTTATGATGAATTTTCTTTTTCCTCAAAATGCTTATCCTAATTCGGTGTCGGTGTTTCTGTTGGCCTTGCGCTTGCTTTTCGGTGGATTGATGATGTGGCATGGCGTGGGCAAGATGATGAATTATGAGAATCTGGTGCAGACTTTCCCGAACCCTCTGGGGTTAGGAAGCCATCTCTCATTATATTTGGCGATCTTTGCTGAACTGTTTTGCTCGGTTGGAGTGATTATGGGAGCGTTTTATCGTTTGGCACTTATCCCACTGATGTTTACAATGATCGTTGCTCTGCTGTGGGTGCATCATGGGCAGGCATTCGCTGCCAAAGAGTTGGCATTTATATATCTTGTGATGTTTGCTCTGTTGTTCGTGATGGGAGCAGGGCGATTTTCATTGGATAATATAATAGCCGCACGGCTTGCGAAAAACCATGCGGCTAAATCTTTGACCGAGTCTGTATCGGCGGATGACTCCGAATCAGCTGGAGGGGAGTAGTCTCTAAGTTGGTCGGTTGATAGGGACTCCCTCCTGACGGTTAATTTTCGTCTGCGGGGTAGTGTACCCCTAACTGTCGGCGCACTTCGTCTATAATCTCCATCGTTGTGAGCGACACTTCGTGGCTGTTGATTTCGGATTCTAAGCGTCCATCCTCGATCATGTCGATAAACTCCTTTATCTCGTGGTAGTATTCGTTGTGGGTGTCGGGAGCGTTGAGTAGCTCTCCTTCCGAACGTTGTTCTTTGCCCGATGCAGGTGCTGTGCGAGGGAAGAAACGTACAGCAGTAGGTGTCTGGATCTTATCAATGAGGATGTTTCCATCTTCGCCTTCGATCTCGGCTGGGAGGTGTGAATTTGCAATTTTAGAGTAGAGAACTGTGGCGTTCATCCCCTCGTATTCCATATTTACCGCGCCTTGACCATCAGCACCACTTGAAAGGACAACGCCTTGTGCGCTGATCGACTTTGGCTTGCCGAAGAGTGCTACTAATGGATAGATCGTGTAGACTCCGATATCCATCATTGCGCCGTTCGAGAGCTCTGGCTTGAAGGCGTTGAGTACGATTCCCTCCTTGAATTTGTCATATCGTGAGGAGTATTGGCAGAACGATGCGAAATAGCGTCTGGGTTGGCCTATGCGCTCCAAGTTCTCCATCACACATCTGAAGTTCGGGCTCAAAGTGCTCTTCATCGCCTCCATCAGTGCCACTCCATAATGCTCCGAAGCCTCGATCATTTTGCGAGCTTCGGCAGTATTTGACGCCAATGGTTTCTCGCATAGTACATGTTTGCCATGACTCATGGCTGTGATACTCTGCTCGGCGTGCATGTAGTTGGGTGAGGCGATGTAAATGGCATCAACCTTGTCGCTTGCGGCCATCTCTTCGAGTGATGTGAAGATGTGGGGAATCTTATGCTTTTGTGCAAACTCCTCACCGCGCTCCATTGTACGAGAGCATACAGCAGTAAGCTCAAAACGCTCGTCTTCTCTTGCTCCAGCGATTACCCAATCGGTGATAAAGTTGGTGCCTACAACGCCAAATCTGATCTTTTCCATATAGTTGTTGTTACTCTTTGTTCCAGATGATACGATAGTTAAATCTGCGGTTGGGGGCGGTGTCGCCGTTAAGGCAGAGTGAAATCGGGTCGCTGAGATCCGCAGGATTATCTGCCCACTTAAAGTCACACTTGAACTCATCGCCTGTAAGATTCAGCAGCTCACGTGGAATGGCGAGCTCTAAGCGGTTGTCGGCGTATCGCATCGGGATATCCGCTACATAAGTCCAATCGCAAGTCTCGCGGTCGAATCGCATGAGTGTGGTATGTTGCTTATCCTTGATGCTCTTGTTGACGATGAAGTCGTAACCATACCAACCAGTATTGGTGTTGTTGTCGGCATCAATGAGTAGTAGCATCCAATTTGGATCGGTGTGTGGCGTGATTGGATTTGAAGTCTCGGCGTAGAAGGAGATATGCTGCTGACCAACGGCAACCTTCGAGGTGATGATGTCGTTACGTCCCGAAGTATTGGTGTAGTGCAGGCCTGCATAACCTTTTGCATCGCGGTGGAATGTGTCTCCTTGAGTGTCACGATACTCGATTGAGTTGTCTTTCCAATCGTTGAAACGGCCGTCAATCTTGCACTCCGAGTAACCTTTGTGTTCTGGAATTGGGCGCGAGCCTTTGTAGCGGCGAATGTTCTGCGCCATCTGCATATAATAGTTGTCGGAGTATCCGCCCTTCATTGGCTGTATTCCTCGATTGAACTCCATGTTATACTGATCGACAAACATGAATGAATTGATGCGGCCCAGCCATGGGGTGTTAGTCTCGGTGTTGAACTTCATTGCAGTCCACTCGTTCCAATCGTTAATATAGAGAAATTCGGGATCGCCCTTGAGTGCATAGTCCCAACTCTCTTGGAAATATGCTCCGTAAAGTACGGGATTCTCCTTAACTTGATTCAGATATGGGATATAACCCACTTCGGGCATGTCGTACTCGTTGAGCTGAGGCTCACCAAATTGGCGGGTCCACGACTTGCCTACACCCATTGGGTTTTGGGTCATTGTGACAGGGTGCTGAGCGGGAGTTACTGCAGCCTGTTCGCGTTTGCCGTTGTGGGTGGAGAGCAACTCTTCGGGTGACATCTTGAGTATACGCTCATCTGCCATACTATAACCGAAACTCCAATTATCCTCTGTGCCGATGTAACGCTTGCCTGCCCAATCGTAATAGCCCCACCACATATTACGCAATGTGAAGAACTCCTTGACTTCGTTGGTGTAATCCGTAAGACTCTTTTGTGTGTAGTCGGGATTGTTATAATGCGGGTCGTTTGGGTCGGTCGCAGCAGCCTCATAATAGTTCGGATTGGGGTTCTCGACCCATCCGCCGCTGGCGTTATGGCGAGGATCGCTGTTGTATAACAAAAGTGGCTTGCCATCCCAATGGAACCATAGGTCGGAGTATTTTTTCTCCTTGTAAACATTGTTATATAGCTCCTGCACAACTGTTATAACAGGGCCGTTGAATGCCCAGAAACAGAATTGTGGAACCTTGTTGCCTTCGGCCTTGACCTTTTGCATGGTCTCGAACAAGATCTTCCACTCATCCCAATAGCGAACTGCGTTCGTTACATCCAAGATCATAACATCCACACCTGCATCGCTAAGCATTGAGAGATCCTTGCGGATAACCCACTCATCCTGACTCAGAAAATAGCCCATCTCAGGCTCGGCGTAGTGAAACCATGCATTATTTTTCCATGCAGGGTGGTTGGTGTCCTTGCGCGCTTCGGGTGTTTTTTGGAGAATCTGAGTGATGTCTCCTGAGTATGGTGATGGTTGATTGTGCAGATCTTGTGTATGCCAAGTGATATAGAAGATTCCCACTACGCGGCGCTTGTCGGTTTTTATATCGCCCGTCTGCTCATGTGTCGGCATTATGCGGCCAACAGCATCGGTCGCAACCCATGTGTCGGGGTATAGGTCTCGCTCTGTTGGCGGCGTTTTGCTCCTCTTTTGTGCGTTTGCACCTATGCCTATGAAAAGCATAAGAAGCAGGATGATATAAAATCGCTTCATTGTAGTGAGATATTGGTGTTCTATGTGTGAAATTTAGAACTCTACCTTTGGTGCTGTTGCAGCTGCCTCATCAGCCTCGAAGTATGGCTTCTGGTCGAAACCAAAGATCATTGCTACCAAATTGGCTGGGAACTTACGCACCGAAGTGTTGTAGAGTTGTGTGGTGTCGTTGAACTGCTTGCGAGCTACTGTGATGCGGTTCTCTGTGCCTTCCAACTGTGCCTGCAACTCCAAGAAATTCTGGTTTGCTTTCAAGTCGGGATAGTTCTCTGAAACGGCAATCAGACGGCCTAAAGCAGATGTGATAGCACCCTGTGCCTTCTGAAATTCAGCCAATGATTGCTCGTTGAGCTGGTCGGGAGTGATGTTTACCGATGTAGCCTTTGCACGTGCGTCAACTACCGCTTTGAGTGTTGACTCCTCATGCTTAGCATAACCCTTAACTGTCGATACGAGGTTTGGAATCAAGTCTGCGCGGCGCTGATATTGTGTCTCGACATTCGCCCAAGCACTTCTTACTGCCTCCTCTTTCTCTACCATGCCGTTATATGTCGAGCATGATGTCATTGTAAACATGGCTACTATGGCCATCAATATAACTTTTCTCATAATTTTGAATGTTTGATTATTCCTTAATTTGTTGCCGTAATATGATTTTCTGATCGTGGCAAAAATTATTCTGCCACCATGTGGGCGTTGACCTACCAACGCGATCCTGCGCCACCTCCGCCGAAACGGCCGCCGCCAAATCCTCCGCCGATTGAGCCACCTCCGAAGCCTCCTCTGCCGAAGCCTCCACCCATGATTATTGGGCCGCCACCACCTCTGCGATTGTTGATTGAGTTCTGCTCCTGACGTTTGCGTTTTAATTGGTGTCCACAGTTGGTGCAGACATAGGTATCCTCGTAGGTAGAGATTCCTAATGCTCGATTGACTAATCGTGCTGAATCCTTTTGCAGCGTCAGTTGTTTGCATTTTGGACATCGGCGAGAGCGGCGATCAATGATTACAATTAAGATCAATGTTCCTGCAACAGTCAAGAAGATAAATACAACGATGCCGATCAGAGCTGCAGTATCATCTTCCTCATATTCGTCAGCATTACCCAAGTCGAGTTCGCTACCGTTTAATATCGCTCGGATAGCCTCTACGCCAGCTAACATTCCTGCACTATAATTTCCTTCGCGGAAGTGAGGGAGCATATACTGCATCTGGATTCGCTTGCAGAGCGCATCGGGGAGCGTGCCTTCCACTCCATAGCCTGTTACAAAGCGTATTTCTCGCTCCGATTCAACCAGTAATACGCCTATTCCATTGTCACTCTTGCTACCCACACCCCAAGCCGAGAATAGATCGTATGCAAACTCGAAAACATCATCCGAATCAATTTCCTTGACCGCGACAACAGCTACTTGAGCAACCCCTCTTTGGCGCAGATCGTAGCAGATTTCGTCAATTTTTTGCACACTCTCTCCGCTCAAAATTCCATCAGGATTGGAGGTGAATCGAGCGCGATTTTCGACCTGTACGTTCGGAATCTGCTTGATGCTGTATGGCTTTGCTACAGCACCTAACCAGCAAAAGATTAGTAGCGTTATGATAAATAGTCTTTTCATACGCTTGATAACGTATTATTGATACAGTATTGTATATTCCCACGGTTTGAAATCCTGTTCCAAATGTACAGGGAGCATAACCTCCTGGCCTGTTATTGCATTGGTGTATGTACCTGCATATATGCCGTTGTTGTAGTTGGCGTGGATGGTATGTGGCGAGAGGTTCAGAATCGCTACCACACGACTGTCCTCGACCTCTCTTATGAAGGTCATCATACAATCTTTGGCGTTGTTTTCTATCTCGATGATTCGACCTCCGCGCTCGCCAGCCTGCAATGCAGGTTGGGAGTGTTTCAGGTTGATAAGTTTGCGGTATAATTCGCTGAACTCCTTTGTCTGATACTCCTGAGGAATTGGGTCTTTATCGAAAAACTCAAAACTGTGGTCGTAGCCTATCTCTTGACCTGTGTAGAGTAGGGGCATAGAGGCTTCCCAGAGGAATGTGAGAGCCGTCATTACCTCCAATGCATCGCCGAAACGACTCTGCTCGCTGCCGCTCCATGAGTTTTCGTCATGGTTCGATGTGAACATCATGCGCATGGCCGATTGTGGATAGCGCTCGCGGTCGGCATACATCGTATTTCTCAGATCCCAAACTCGGCGCTCGCCTTTGGCTATGTCGCACATCATGTGGTGAATTTCCCATGCGTAGCCCATGTCAAAAGCGTGGTCAAAAAGATTCAACTCCTCAGCCTCGGCTAACATAAATATATCGGGCTTAATGGCGTGCAGGATTTTGTGTGCTTCTTGCCAAAATTCGATAGGCACAAGCATTGCCATGTCGCAACGGAATCCATCTATCTGATGTTTCTCGATCCAGAATCTCATCGACTCGATTTGTCCGCGCCATACGTCTCGGTTGGCATAGTTGAGTTTTGCTGTGTCAGTCCAATCCCAAGGCACTTTGGCCTCGCCATCGGCTTCACGCTCATACCAGTCGGCAGGCTTTGTCTTGAGCCATTTTGCGTCACGAGCTGTGTGGTTAGCTACCCAATCCAAGATAACCTTCATGCCGAGCGAATGAGCCTTTGCGACAAATGAGTCCAAGTCGGCCATTGTTCCAAATTCGGGATTTACATCGCAATAGTCCTTTATCGAGTAGTAAGATCCGAGTGAGCCTTTACGCCCCTCGACACCGATAGGATATATAGGCATCAACCATATTGCGTCTATGCCTAATTCTCGCAGTCCTGCTAATTTCTCTTCAGCAGCTTGCAATGTTCCCT
>CAYTGT010000095.1:0-6664 GCA_964437405.1 uncultured Alistipes sp. | reverse complement strand
AAAGATTATTCACTAATAATATGGGGCTGTTAACACACAAAGTTATACAGCCTCATATTTTATATATGTATACCATAATTGTGCTTCACCTCATCCATCACAAAGACGCTCTCCACAGAACTCAACGTTTCAATGGTTCCAAGTACATTTAAAACAAACTGTTGATAATACTCCATATTGGGAGCATGTATCTTCAACATATAATCGAAACTCCCAGAGATATTATAACACTCTGTCACTTCTGGAATATCTTGCACTACCTGTCTAAAACTATTGGCAATATCGCGGTTTATACGTTTCATCTTTATATTACAAAAGACCACAAAGCCACGATCAAGTTTTTTGGCATCTACAATGGCTATATATTTTTTGATATAACCTTCACGCTCTAAACGCTTCAACCTTTCAAACACAGGCGTAGACGACAATTTCACACACGCCGCCAACTCTTTAGTGGTCAAGCGAGCATTCTCCTGAAGTGTTCGAAGAATCTGCAAATCAATTTTGTCTAATGTATCCATAAGAATAATTTTCTACAAAGGTAGGGGCACAACGCACCCAAACAGAAAATTTTACCTAATAAACACCACAAAGTTAGCATTATTTTCCAATTTTTGCGATTTTCTTGTTTGTTTTTTCCAAGCGCAATAATTTTGCATCAAGGAATTAAAATAATATAAACCTCTAAAATTTATACTATTATGGCAACTAATAATCTACATTTCGAGACATTGCAATTACACGTTGGTCAAGAGCAGCCCGATCCCGCAACCGATGCACGCGCTGTGCCCATCTACCAGACAACATCATACGTATTTCGCAACTCTAAACATGCAGCAGATCGTTTCGGCCTGCGTGATGCAGGTAACATCTATGGTCGCCTGACAAACTCCACACAAGGAGTTTTTGAAACGAGAGTAGCTGCGCTTGAAGGTGGTGTAGCAGGACTGGCCGTAGCATCGGGGGCTGCCGCTGTGACCTACGCTCTGCAAAACATTCTTCAGGCTGGGGATCATATAATTGCAGCCGACAATCTTTATGGCGGTTCGTATAATCTTATCACTCACACTTTAGCATCACAAGGGATAAGCCATACCATTGTCAATGTAAAGGATCTACAATCTCTTGAAAATGCAATTCAAACCAATACAAAAGCCATCTATGTGGAGACTTTCGGCAACCCAAATTCAGATGTCACCGACATCGAGGCTGTGGCAGAATTGGCTCACCGCTACCATCTGCCACTGATCGTAGATAATACTTTCGCCACTCCATTTCTATTCAGACCTATAGAACACGGAGCTGACATCGTAATACACTCTGCGACAAAATTCATCGGAGGACATGGAAGTAGCTTGGGTGGTGTGATTGTTGATGGCGGCAAGTTTGATTGGAAAGCCGATCCCGACAAGTTCCCAACATTGGCAAAGCCCGACCCAAGTTACCACGGTGCAATATTTGCAGATGTTGCAGGTCAGGCTGCATTCGTAACTCGCATACGTGCCGTTATACTCCGCGACACAGGGGCAACCATATCTCCATTTAATGCTTTCATTCTGCTTCAAGGACTTGAGACACTCTCGTTACGCGTGGAACGCCATGTATACAACGCATTAAAGGTAGTAGGGTATTTAGCAAACCATCCGAAAGTAGCAAAGGTAAATCACCCATCGCTGGACACACATCCCGACCACGATCTATACAACAAACTATTTCCTCATGGAGCTGCCAGTATTTTTACATTTGAAATCAAGGGTGGGCAAGAGGAGGCCTGGAAGTTTATCGACTCATTGCAGATATTCTCACTTTTGGCAAATGTTGCTGATGTAAAGAGTCTTGTTATACATCCTTACACAACAACACACTCTCAACTGAGTCCTCAAGAGCTGACAGAACAACACATAACCCCGTCAACTATTCGTTTAAGCATTGGAACAGAACATATTGATGACATCATAGCCGATTTAGATCAGGCTCTCGCATCTATTTAATTAAAGTTAGTTGGTAGTTAGTTATTTAACGAGAGGGGCTGTCTCAATTTTGAATTGAGACAGCCCCTATTTCTTATTACTTAAATATCGTGTTGAAATCTCGATTATTTATTTGCGACCTACTCTCTTACACAACGCACCTGCATAGCATTGGCTCGATACATCTTGTGAGTAGCTTCATAACGATTATTCACCGCTCTTGTAGTATTCAGATCGAAGAACATAGACTCAGCCTGAGTACCCTCAGCACCCGCAGTCCAATAATGACCAACCCACGGCATCGGAACATTGTCATAACCATAGTTGTTCATGTTGGTCAAAACTCCTGTCTGGTAGCTTCGGCGACCCACACCTGGCATAAACACCGATGCGCCTGTATTCTTATCAACCAAATTCCAACCGTATACACCCCTCACATCTGCCAAATCAGCCATATCCTCAGCCTCGGCAATATCAAACGAGAGGAATGTACCAGCCTTCGGTACGCGCCAACCACGAGGACATGGATCGTAGATACTCTTTGATGTTGAGCTCCACAATGTATTGTCGTGTGAAGAGTAGATCCAATCGTAATCATTCGACTCTGAGCCGAGTACAAATGCAAGTGGGTTAGCTACCGCAAACTCAAGGCTTCCGACTGCAAAATCTGACTCCAACTCGCTCTCGGCATCAACATACTGGATAGCGGTGTAACCTCCTGCCGCAGTATAGACATAGTGATCGGCATTAGCCGAGAAGTTATAATCACGTGGCCCAACAAACGGATCCTTACGACCCCACTGATAGAAGAGTCCGTAAGATTTATAGATCTCATCTGTATCTTTTGAACCGTTGCTATTGCTGTAAGCGCCCAAATTGCGATCCATAAACACGCCCTCAGATGTTGTGATAGCGCCGTGATCTGCATCCTGCACAGTCAGCCACAAATGCCAACTCCAAATGATATTTTCATTGTTATCATAAGCCGCTACGACCGCATTTCCCTGTGGAACAGCCACGCCAACAACATTACCAGAGGCATCCTCAACCTCCTCAGAACCAACAAAGAACGAGAATGTACCATCCTCCTTCTTATACTCGCAATAATTGATCAACTTGCTTCCCGACTGCCACAAAACCTTAACATCGGCAGGCGCGATAGTCTGTGAACTTTCAGCGATATGAGTCACATCAATCACATATCGGGCATCTGGCTCGCACACCACATAGCTATTTGAATAGATATCGGTCAAATCGACAACCTTATTTTTGAGAGAAAGGTATGACGAGATATAGATCGCTGTACCAGCAGCGGTATAACCTGTCACCTTCAACAAGCCATTCTCCTCGATACCATTATCATCTGTGGCATAAGAATCTGGAGCCTTAACCGTCACGGTCCAATTATCCATATCAACATTATCCACCTCCCAGCCCTTAGGCTTCGATGTCACAGACATACTTGAGATATTACGAGCGATGAAAGGGATCACCTGAGTCGAGCCGAGATCGCTAAAAATACGACCTGCAACCTCGAATTGAAAATCATGTTTTTCCTCCTTATCACATGAGCAAAATGTTGTAACACACAACATTACAATCATTAGAGCAGAGGTAATTCCTCGAAAAAGAGTCTTCATATCGGTTTTATTAACTTTATTCATCTCCAAAATATCTGCAAATATACCAAAAAGCAATGATTTTCAGCAAACATTACTCAAATAATTTCAAAATAAATCCAAACAGATTCTTAAAGTAAGAACGCAGTTCGCATAGAATTATTATTTCGCAGATATAAAAAAGTACCGTCAAAAGTATTTGCGCACAATTATTTCACTCTTACTTCGTTTTAATTAAAAACGCCAGAGTGGGGGGGGGGGATAATGAGACACTGTTTCTTAATTTGTGCGACTATACTACTTGTCGCTTGTCGTAGCAATATAAACAATCAATTTATAATTGACGGACGCATTGACGGAGCCGAAAAGGGCGAAATGATATGCTTATCTTATCCCGTAAAACAAGGAGAGATATGGAAATGGCAGTGCGATACGACTTATGTTAAAAAAGGGATATTTAGGTTTAGTGGTAATGTCAACGACCTTCGTTCAGCATCAATCACATTCCCAAATATGGACTATGCGAATATCTACATAGGACCAACAAAGATTACATTCAAGGCAAAGCGTAACGCTCTATACGATTACTCGTTACAAGGGTTGTCTATTGATAATGAGCTAACTGAATATCGCAACATATTTGGCGAGTTGGATCGTGAATTATGGGAGAAACACCACTCATTGCAATGTAAAAACGCAGAGTGGACGGATGCCAACGATAATGGCACAGAGGATTGTAAAAGGCTAATGGCAGAGTTTTATGCTCTTGTTACCGAACATCGTGCAATAAGTAGTCGTTGGTCATCATTGGCGATTGAATTTGTACAGAAACACTCTCACTACGCAATCACACCTTCGATTCTTGAGCAGCTTGTGGCGCAAGAGTATGAGGTTGCGTTAGAGAATAAGTATAACGGGACTATGGGCGAGCTACTATCTTTGCGCCAAAAGATTGCCCAATCGCGCGGAGGAGATATTGGGACTAAGGCTTTGGACTTTGTGTTAGTCTCGGCAGATGGAGAAAAGATTAGGCTATCTGATAAGTATGCCAATGGTTATATCCTTCTTGATTTCTGGGCAAGTTGGTGTAGCCCCTGCATTGCCGAAATTCCCAAATTACAAACCATACACGACAAGTGCGGAGATAAATTACAGATACTAAGTATCTCTATTGACGAGGATTTCGAACAATGGCGCAAAGCCATCCAACAGCACAATCTCACAGCGTGGTTACAACTAATAATTGACAAACCTGCGGATGCTGATTCTTATTACTTTAGAGAGCAGAGTGATGCGGCAATTGCTTATGGGGTAACCGAAATACCGTGTTTTGTTCTTGTCGATCCACAAGGAATAATTGTCGGGCGCTGGTCGCACCTAACAGATGATGCGATAGATGAAATTTTAACAAAAAGCACCCCAAAAGCGGCAAAAAACTCACTTCTGGGGTAGCAATCATTATTAAAGGGGAATTAATTATCACTTTTTCATATCGAGAACAAGCACCTCTTTTGGCGCCATTTTAAGTTCCGACTCCATTCGCACATTACGCTTCGTCACGACATCAACGCCATAGCTCTGACCCTTGATAGACTCAACATAACGATCCATTCGGATAGTCACCTCTTTATTTGCACCATTGATAAATACCATCACATTCTTATCGCCCAAGTAACGCTCATACACATAAACACCATTTTGCGGAACAAAATGTTTCATCCGACCTTCGGAAATCACCTTATTACCTTGACGCCATTTAAGAAGTGCACTCATATAATTCCACGCTTCGTTCTGCATATCTGAACGTCCTTTAGGAGTAAACCAATTCTGATTATCACCTGGCCAGCCACCTGGAACATCCAGACGAACATTTCCATCACCGCCAGGGCTACGTGTCGAGCCATTCATCAATAATTCATAACCATAGTAGAACTGCGGCGTACCTGTAATTGTCAGCAAGAATGCAGTACCCTGCTTGAAAGCATTGAGATTCTCTGGCGCAGTACGCAAGAAGCGACTGGTATCATGATTCTCCAAAAAACGCAATACATTTTTAATATCTGCATATACAAAATCGTAAGCCAAATGGTCGTAGATACGCCCCAAACTACCATTCTCAGATTTATCGTTGAACACATCACTCGCCATACCCATCAACGCAAAATCCATAACCGATTTGAGCTCCGTATTATTCTCATTAAGTGGGCTATCCTTCTGCCACCAAGAGGTACCGATAGGGTTCTCGGTCCACACCTCACCCACGATATTAAATTGAGGATACTCGGCCATAACTTCTAAATTCCATTGGCGCATCATATCGTAATCAGCATAAGGGTAGGTATCTTGACGAATGGCATCGATACGGGCATACTCAATCCACCAGATTGTATTCTGAATCAGATAGCGAGAGATGTGAGGATTGGCCTGATTGATATCCACCTGAAATCCAGAATATTTCATCACATCGGAGTCATACTTCGATGCATAGTTATCATAGAAAATCGTCTTCTGGTGATTACCTCGGCGTGATGGGCTCTGATTAATCCAATCTTTTGCAGGAGGATCCTGCACCCACGGATGATTGCCTCCAATATGGTTAAAGATAATATCCATAACCACACGTAAACCCTTGTCGTGTGCCTTCTGGATCAAACGGCAATAATCCTCATTTCCTCCCAAACGGCGATCAACCTGATACATATCTGTCGCAAAATAACCATGATATGAGCCACCTCGAGCATTATTCTCCAATACAGGATTGAGCCAAATTGCCGTAACGCCCAGATCTACGAAGTAATCCAAATGATCCTCAATACCCTTTAAATCACCTCCGTGACGCGCTCCAAACTTCGATCGATCAACCTGATACTCTGCTCCTATCTCAATTTGATCATTTGACGGATCACCGTTAGCAAATCTGTCGGGCATTACAAGATACAACACATCTGATGAATCGTAGCCTTGAATATCATCTGTGGATGTCTTACGCTGCTTCAACTCATAAGAATGGGTAAATTTCTTATTCTCATCCTGAAAAACGATATCGAACGTTCCTGGTTTCGCCTTAGAGACATC